>CAMLWC010000076.1 GCA_946488855.1 uncultured Mycoplasmatota bacterium | reverse complement strand
TCCTCCATTAAACTTAAATTAATAGTATCATTATTGCAAGAAAAAAGCAAGCATATAGCTTGATTCTTTAATAATTTCAACGTCAGTAATTTTATATATTCTTGTTATGTTTCTTAAAGATTAAATACACCATTGTCCCGCCTATGCTGAATATCGTTATTATTATTCCTATTTTTAATCCGGGAGGATAATATTTAAATTCTATTTTATTATTTCCTTGATTGATCTTTATAGCCATAAAACCATTATCAACTTGTTCAATTTCTATTTTTTTATTATTTACTGTTGCATGCCAGCCATTACTGTAAGGAATAGTATAAACTAATATTTTTTCTTTTGGACTAACTATATCAGCTGTAAATCCATTTTTAGTTAAAATAAATTCATTTTGTTCTAAATCAGAAGCATATTTACTTTCTGTTTGATATTCTGTCAAAATATTTTTATATTTATTTAATTGCTCTTCACTAATAACAACAGCATTATTTAGAATATAACTTTTATTTTCATTTGGAATCTCTTTAAAATCATTTTCTAAAATATAATTATTATAATCAATACCAAACGGTTTATAATTTTCATTTATATAAATATAATATTCATCTTTCTTTATTGGTTCGCCATAAATTTGTACTAAATTTTCATCCAAATAGCTCAAAATAATATATTTGATTGATAAAAACTCTTGTAAGTTCTTATCATTTATTGGAATTTGTGTAGATACACCACGGTATATGCCTAAACTATTATAAAAGTCAAATGATGATCCTTCTATATTACTGTTCCAGCTTGTAACAAACATTCTTTCTGAATATAAGCCAATATTATAATAATAGTCATTTGAATTGTATCTTATATTTTCTTCTAAGTTTTGTACAATGTTATTTAAGCTTTTTAGAGTTGTCATTGGTTCTTGATATAATGATAATTTTTTATTATAGTATATAAAATAGTTCCCATATATTAATATATACAATATTACACCTATAAATAATAATATTTCTTTATGTTTATTATATTTAAAAATTAGACATAATAAAATTATATTTAAAATTGTAAATAAAACAATTACCATGAAATTTTCCTTATTATAAATCATTGGTATATCTTGACATGTATATAAAACTAATAACAGAAACAATACTATTAGCATTGTATTAATGATTAAACCTGGTTTGAATGATATCTTTTCATCTAAGGCTTTTATAGAATTTAATACCATTATTAAAATAGCCATATAAAACCAACGTGCATAATAATTTGTTGTAAACATTGAAAAACTGCTATTTAATATAGGAATAAACATAAATAACAAAAGTATAAACATAAATATATTTGACCATTCTTTTGGCTTTTTTATTAAATACGATAGCCACAAAATTGCACCAATAAATGGCAAATAAGACTCAACACTACAAAAATTCACTTCTGTCAGAATTGCTCTATAATTCATGCTTTCATTTGGCATAACAAATGATCTAATAATTTCTGCGATATTTGTTCCTGTAGGAATAAGCATTGAATGTAAAGTCCAGCTTCCATCAATTCGAGGATTTCCTAAAACGAAAAATATTGAAGGAATAAGCAAAAATGCTGCTATACCAATTCCTAGAATACTTTCAATAAATATGCTGATAAAATTTTTGAAAGACCATTTGTATGATTTGGTAATAAGTCTTATAATATAGTATAGCAAAACAAATACTACCTGGCCAATAAAGAAATAATAATTTGTTATAGCATTTAATACAACTGATAATAAAAATATTCCTTTTTTATTTTCTATGACTAGTTTATCTAATGAATATAATAGTAGTGGAAAAAATGCCACTACATCATGGAAATGATAAAATAGTATATTGGTTAATTGAAATCCTGAAAAAGCATATAATATTGAACCTAATAATGCATATTCATAATTTTTAACATATCTTTTTAAAAACATAAACGAAGTTAAGCCAGCAACACCATATTTTAACATGAATATTGGTCCCATTAAGTAAGGAACATATTTTGCAGGAAATAACCATAATATCATGGTAAAGGGACTAAATAAATTATATAATCCAAAACTGCCAATAAAACTTGCGCCTAAATCATTATACCAGTTCCATATATAATTATTATTAGAAATGGCATTATTCATGTAAATATTAAATGGAATTTGTTGAGTATTGTAATCTGCTAAGAAAGTAAAAATTCCTTTACCTGTAATTACCCACGGAATCGTTATAAAAAATCCTAAAAGAAAGGATAGAAAAAAAGCAGATAAATATTGATGCGATTTAATCCATTTTCTCATATTCTCACACTACCTTTATATATGCCCTTATCAATAATCGCTATATTATGATAACTTTCTTAAATTTATATTAATAGTATCATTATTGCAAGAAAAAAGCAAGCATATAGCTTGATTTAAAGGTTTTTATTTTGAAAATTTTGCTATTATAGCATCCACTATTCTTTGACAGGCATGGCCATCTCCATATGGATTAGATGCATGAGCCATTTTATTATATTCTT
>CAMLWC010000075.1 GCA_946488855.1 uncultured Mycoplasmatota bacterium | reverse complement strand
TATGTTTAATAAAAAAGAAAATTAAGTTACTATTCACTAAAATTACAATTTGTCGATTAGATTGTCTTAATTGATAATCTAATTTTTTTGTAACCTTTTTATAATTATAAGCGTCTATATAATGAATCGATTCAATAGGGAGGTATCAATTTGAACAGTAATATAAATTTCAATATAGAGATTATTATAGATGAATACTCTAATTATGTATTTAAAATAGTTGATAATATCATTGGTACTTCTTTACCTTATCAAGACAAAGAAGAAGTAGTTTCTGATGTTTTTTATCTTTTATGGAAAAATCAAGATAATATTAATAATAATTTAAAAGGATATTTAGGAGTAATTGCTAAAAATTGTTCTTATAGTAAGTTAAGAAAATCTAATGAAAATTTGGAGTATCAAGATAATCTGTTAAATAACAATGTTTCTATTAAAGGTTTTGATTCTGATTATATGTTTACTATAAAACAAAAACTGTCAAAATTAAGTTTAGAAGAACAACAGATTTTTAAATTATATTATGTTGAAGGTTATAAAATAAAAGAAATATCTAATAAATTGGGGATAAAAACAAGTCTTGTCAAAGTTAAATTATATAGGTTAAGAAAAAAGCTAAGGGAGGAATTTGTATGAAGGAAATTGATACAGAACGAATAAAAAATATGACTAGTCAGATGATTGGTTATGAAAATTTTAAAAAGGAGAAAGTGATGAAAAGAATGAAAATGAGAAAAGTTGCTTATGTTTTTTTAGGAGCTGTTACATTATGTATGGGTACTTTAACAGTAGATGCTATGACAAATAATGCTATTAGTAATACTGTAAAAGATATATTTTCTATTAATTTTAATGTAGATGGAGAAGAAAAAAATGCTAGTTGTATAAAACAAGATGACGGAACATTTACTTGTACTGTCGATGGCGAAAATGGATCTTTTGATATTATGACTAGCGAAAATGATGATTAATCAGTTCTTAAAATGTTCTATAAAGTGAATCTAATGCCATTTTAGATTTGCTTTTTTCATGATATAATTATCTTAGCAAAAAGTGTTAATTTGCAAAGAGGTGAGCAAATGAATAAAATTCTAGTAGTAGATGACGAAAAGGAAATAGCAAATTTAGTTGAAGTATATTTAAAAAATGAAAATTATATAGTTTATAAATATTATTCAGCTAAAGACGTTCTTGATGATATTGATAATTTAGATGTGGATTTAGCAATTTTAGATGTTATGATGCCTGAAATTGATGGCTTTACTTTATGTAATAAAATCAGGGAAAAATATACTTTTCCAATTATTTTTGCAACTGCAAAAGTCGAAGAAATTGATAAAATAAATGGTTTGATGATAGGAGCAGATGATTATGTGACAAAACCTTTTCAACCTTTAGAATTGATTGCAAGAGTAAAAGCACAGTTACGAAGAAGTCAAAAGTATAATAATTCAAATCAAGAAGAAAATATAATTGATTTTAGAGGGATACTTATTAATAAAGATACACACGAATTTTATTTCAATGAAAAAAAGATTGATTTAACAAAGATAGAATTTGAAATATTATGGCTATTATGTGAAAACAGAGGAAAAGTGATTAAAACAGATGAACTATTTTCTAAAGTATGGGGAAGTAAATATTTTGAGAAAGATAACAATACTGTAATGGTACATATAAGACATTTAAGAGAAAAAATGAGTGATATTGGTAAAAAGCCAAAATATATAAAAACTGTTTATGGAGTGGGGTATAAAATTGAAAAATAAATTATTGAAGAAAACCTTTTTAAATTTTGTATTAAAAATATTGATATGGTCTATATGTATGCCATTAGTAATTTTTCTCTTGGTGGCATTAATTGACAGATTAAAGTTTCAATGGTTATATGATCTTTCTCCAGAAATCTACAATAATTTTAGAGAATTCTTTTATAGCATAACAACTGTTAGAACTTTAATAGTTCCTATAGTAATTATTTGGGTGATTGGAACATTAGTATTATTATATAGATTATTAAAGAAGATTTTTGGATATATTGATGATATAGGAAAGGCATCTGAAAATTTAGTGAATAAAGATGTTGAATATATTGAGTTACCAAGTGAATTAGAAGAAATCTCAAAGAGAATGAATCATTTAAAAAGAGAATCACAAAAAAATGAAAAGTTGGCTAAAGAAAATGAAGAAAAGAAAGATGAGTTAATTGTTTATTTGGCTCATGATATTAAAACTCCTTTAACATCAATGATTGGATATTTATCGCTTTTAGATGAAATAGATGACATGCCAAAAAAACAAAGAAAGAATTATATTTCTATTGCATTGGATAAATCTTATAGATTAGAAGATTTAATCAATGAGTTATTTGATGTAGCTAGATTTAATTCTGAAAAAATTATTTTAGAAAAAGAAAAATTAAATCTAAATTTGATGTTGGAACAAATCATTGATGATTTTTATCCTACTTTACGAGAACTAAATAAAAGTATTAAATTGAATTATGAAGAAAAAATTAATATAAATGGTGATCCAGATAAATTAAGTAGAGTATTTAATAATCTTATAAAAAAT
>CAMLWC010000074.1 GCA_946488855.1 uncultured Mycoplasmatota bacterium | reverse complement strand
AATGTTTCTGGTCCAGCTATCCCATCAATATTAGCCCCAATTGCTTTTTGAATATCTTTAACAAAAGTCTTATAAGCATCATTTGCTACATTAAAAGGATTATCATTTACTAAATATGGTAATGGATCTACATAACCATTTTTGTATATTGCAAAATGAAGATTAGCACCTGTAGCATTACCAGTTGCTCCCATAGTTGCTATAACACTCCCTTTTTGGACATACTCTCCTTTACTAACTTTAATAGAACCTTTCTTTAAATGAAAATACCTGTGTTCAATTCCATTAGTCGTAATACTAATCCAGTATCCCCCACCACTAGCATCATAACCTGTATAAGTAACTGTTCCATTTTCTATTGCTACTATATCATCTATGCCATTGGCACCTACTAAATCCATACCATTATGAGTACTTCTATTACTGTTCCTTGTTTTATAATCACTAGTTAAATAATGTTTTCCTCCTTTTAAAACATTATTCTTGACGTTCAAGAGTTTCGCCACTTTCTTCCTCCTCTCCCAGTAAACCTTCTAAAGTACTATAAATTTTCTTTGGTAGAGGAAGTCCCATTTTACACCAACATTTAAGAATTACTAAACCTTCATGAGCAATAAAGAAATAAATAACAATGGTTCTTATCGCCTCACTACTTCCCATAATACGATCTAACATAACTGATAAAGATACAACTAATAAATAACCAATATTACGTATTATCCCTTTTATTCCTACTAACTTATTTATTTTATGACAAAATAATACTTGGCACCAACCTGTTATATAAACAAAAAGTAAAACAATTAATAAACATATTATTGGTGTATCTATACCTCCTAATAAATAAGAGATACCATTATAAATACTTTCCATAATCTTCCTCCTACTTATTGTATGAAAAAGAATAAGAAAGAGAATTGGCGTTTGTACTAATTATTTTTAAATAAAATCTCTAATAATTTACATGGATAATATATAACAAAGGAAATTATCATTATATCAAGATATGATGCTATTAATCTTCTTAATCTCAATAACACAGTAATTACCTTTTTTCCTTATCTTATATAAAAAATGTATTTCTTTTATCTTGCAGATCACTAATAATTTTTATATCATTAAAATTGTGTTTTATCGCATTTTCTTTTAATTTATTTATAATTTCTTTTGATTTAGCATAAATATCTACAAATATATTATCTACTATAATTATTAATAAATAACAATCACTATTTATAAAGTCTTGATAATTATAAATATTTGTAAAATTGTAATTAGGATAACACTCTATATCAACAAAAATAAGATAATAATTATTATTCCCTATTATACTTTTAAATTCTTTATCCTTATAACTCTCTTTTGCAAATAAATATGTTCCATCACTTTTAATAATATCATCTGTTTTAATATTCCAAACACTATTTTGCGTATTAACATTTTCTAAAATTTGTTTTAAAAAATTATTGTATTCATTTGGAATTTTAAATCTAATTCCTATCATAATTATCTCACTCTTTTTCTTTATTAATCTCTAATATTTCTAATACTTCTTTTTTCATTCTTTTTAGTTCCATCATTTCAAAGCCTTTTATTTCACTTGATATATATAACTTATATGAGATGTATTAGTAATAATACTCCCATTATTATCTTTAATAGAGATTAATTCTCCCCATCTTCCTTCAACACTCGCCTATAGTATATCATAATATTTCCTGTTTGTTCAAATATTATCTTGTTATTTTCTGTAAAGAAAAAGTTTCAGTTACTTTTTTCTGAAACTTTTAATCTCTGTATTACATTTAATATCGCCTTCTGTCTTATTATTTAATAATAAAGAAAATAAGCTATAGATAGGTGATTTTACAGTATATAAAATTCTATCTATTAATAGTTTTTTATCATTTACCATCTTATCATTTTGATATATTTTTAATTTAACTATTTTTTTGCCAATACTATTATAACCTATTAAACAGTCTTTTCTTAAAAATAAATTTACCATTAATATTATCGCTATTATGCTAGTTACAATATTCATAAACATATTTTCAAACAGAGTATAGATGTAATACATTGGAAAATATGATATACTAAAAATAATTATACAATCCAAATATAATGCAAGTAACCTTCTTAATCTTAAAAACATAACCTATCCTCCTATATTAAAACCAATTTTTATTTTCCCACCAACGCCTAAAAATGCACCTAAACTTATTCCTATAAAATATCCTCCTGAAGAATTTACTTCTGCACCTATATACTGGCTATTTTTCCAACCAATAGTTACATCTCTAATTGTGCTATCATCATTCCAAACTTCCCAAGGCATAGTCATAGGATTAGTATTTCCTTCATCATAATGACGAAGATCAAAGCTTAATCCAATTTTATATTTTTTAGTTCCTGCATCTACTCCTGCAGATGATGCAGTATAAGTACTAGAATTATTAGCACTATAACTATATCCCATAGTTTGAGATATCTCAACACCTGCTTGTAGTGATCCGATAGACGCATTTAAACCGACTCCAAGTCCAACTTCAGCTTCAAACACAAATGATTCTTTAAGACTTGTATAGATTTCTTTT
>CAMLWC010000073.1 GCA_946488855.1 uncultured Mycoplasmatota bacterium | reverse complement strand
AGAATATAACCACAACCTAGACTGTATAGTTAAATTTAACTAATCACCCCATAAATAAATTTAAGAAAGGAGTGATGAGTAAATACTTTAATAAGTTGTTTTAAAGTAGGTTTAATATGAGAGATATACCTAAATTGATGATACAACAACTTGATTCTTTTATTAGCGATCCTAAAAATATAGATAGTTATTATAAAATGGGATATAAAATAACTTGGAATTTAGATGATTCTACTCTAATAGTTAAATATAAAAGAAAAAAGTTTGTTATTAGTATTGTTAAAAAAGATAAGCAGTATTATTGGCATTTAGAACCATACAAAAAATCTTATTTTGAAACAGAAGTTGATTTTGAACATTGCAAATTAAATTATGTACTATTTGCAATTTCTGAAAGCAGAAAGAAAGGAAAAATGTAATGAAAGAAAAAAACAAAAAAGTAGTAAGTGTTGATAGCGATGATAAGACAGACTGTTTTGCATGGCGATCTAAAGTAAAATGTGATGCTTTAAAAACAAAAACTTGTAAAGACTGTGCATTTTATAAAAAGAAAGGAAACCGATGAAATTAGAAACTAAAAGAGCATTATTAATATATAGATTATTAAGTTCTAGGAATTTTTGTCCAGATACATACGAAGTATTAAGACAAGGCGATTTTGTTGATGCTATTAATAATATTAATGAAGATTCCTTTTATTTTGATATTGAAGTAATTAATAATCAAATAAGTGCTGAACACTTCTTGAATTTATTAGATTATTTAGTACAAACTTTAAAATTATATCTTTACAATACCAAAGGAATTAATTTTGCTTTAATAACAATAGTTAGATGTAATAAAGATTTAGTATATGAATACTTAACACTTCAAAATAAATTAGGCAATGATGAAGATAAAAAAACTATAAATAAATACATTTATAAAATTTTTATTTCTAATTTTATATATAATGGAAAATATATTGATATGGTTACCAACTTTTTAAACGACAATAATTTTACCATAAAAGAAATTAATTCTTACACTTTTGAAGAATTAAAAGCCATTACTAATTTATTATCCGATTTAGTTTTTTGCCAAATGGGTGCTGGTAAGGTTTATTATTTATTTTATAATATTACAGATGAATTAGAAACTTGGCTAAATACACCTAGGGTTAAAAATTCTAAAAGACATAATGAAGAAGAACATAGACAGATATTTTTAAAAAGTTATAAGAACAATTATAAGGATATGATCAATGCTTTTAATGTTAGAAAGAAATATTTAAAATATTTTAGAAAACCAATTAACAACTGCTAGTACAGAGTTGTTTTTTTGTGCCAACAAAAAAAGAAGATTTAATCTTCTTCAAATTCTAATCTATCATAATCAATTATATTTTTATTATATTTAAATTTAATCAAAAATGTAGCATTATTGATAATATTTTCTTTTTCTTTTTTAGTTAATTGAATTTTTCTATTTAATAAGTTGAATACATCATTACCAGTTATTCCATTATACTCATTATTAGAAAATTCGTAATTTAAATATAATAATTCAGATAATAATAAAGTATTATAATAAAGAATAGTTTTCCTTTCTTTAACTCGATAATCATAATCAATTAAATTCATAATAATCCTCCATTGCTTGAATGGTACCTCTATTAAAAATGATTGTCAAATCATCAATATGATTTTTACATTATCAATTTTCAGCAACAAAAATTTTATAAGTATATTTATATTTTCTTCTTTTATATTTTTTTATAGCAAAGACATGACCAACAAGATGAGTATGATCATTACTATTAAATGGATGACCAACATCAAAACTAGGTATATCATTCTCAATGATATCAATAATTTCCCATGAATCATCAAAATAATTTCTCATTTCTAATTTTCTGAAATATTGTTCTTTAGGATAATTAATATAATCATGTTCATTATCTGCAATATGATAATAAATATATATCAGCCCATTTTCTTTAACAGATGACAACAATTTTCTCATTTTTCTTTCTTTTGAAATATGTTTATTTCTATCAAAGTGTAGTGATTTATAGCAAAAAACAAAATCATATTCTTTTTCAACTTTTTGCTCAAAAAAATTTTTTTCAATTATATTAATTTTATCATTTAAATTAAAATAATTTATTTTTTCTTTTAAACCAATAATATTAAATTTATCTATATTACCACCATTTACAAATTCATTTTGTGATTCATAACAATCTAATTTAAAACCTCTTCTTGCAGTTGCCAACACATTTAAACCATCTAAAGCATTTGGTATTAATATTTTTATATCTTTAGAATTAAAATGCCTTTCTACATATTTAATTATATATTTAGTATATTGTTGGTAGTCATAACCAAAGCAACTACCATATCCTTTTTTTCCCATAATCTAATTCCTTTCAAAATTAGATATAATAGACCCCTAAATTTGTATGTTACCTATGTAATGCAACCTATCAAAAAAGTTGCAATTTTTTTCATTTTTTTTACTTTTTTTCATAAAAATTAATTTTCTCCCTAAATTATCAAAATCATGCAATCTTGTTTTTTCCCTTATTATAAGGGCTAAAAAGTGTATGTAGTAAGTGGGTACCAC
>CAMLWC010000072.1 GCA_946488855.1 uncultured Mycoplasmatota bacterium | reverse complement strand
TATAATATTTCTAGAAGGAGAACAAAGTTCGTAACTTGTATGTGATTCGCTCCATAAGGTAAAATCGTCGCACCAATGTGACGTTATTGAAACTATTGGATTAGAAAATTTATTTAATTGTAAAATTATTGATGAATTTATGAATGGCGATAAAGATGTTACTAAATTACCTAAATTAATAATTGAATTATATTTAAAAGATACAGGAATAATAGAATTTTCTGGAAATAATAATCAAGAAAAAAGAGAAGCAGATGGAATTTGTTTAAAAATATCACCTGATGAAGATTTTATTAAAATAATATCTGAAAGTCTAAGTAAAGAAAATTGTGTCTTTCCTTTTGAATACTATAAATGTACATTTAAAAAGTTTTCTGATGAATCATACAATAATTACAAGAAACCTATACGTCATATAATTATAGATGGTTCAAATATATCTAGTGAATATTATATGAAAGATTATATATCTTCTTTATATTCTGCTTATGCTGATAGTACATTAAAAAACTTATATAACAATGAATTTAGGAAATTAAAAAAAGATTTTGAAACTAATAGTTTATCTAGTTTGAATGATAAGGTTCCAAATGTTAATTTTGGATTATCTACACATAACAAATATTCATTAGAGAACAATCTAACTATATACGAACAAGGAGTTAGCATATGGAATAAAGGCTCTGGTACACAATGTATGTTAAAAATAAAAAGTTCTATTGAAAAGCAATCAGAAAATATAGATTTGATTTTAATAGAAGAACCAGAAAATCATTTGAGTGATATTAACATGAAAAAAATACTAAAAGATATTATGAATTCTAACAAAAAGCAAATGTTTGTTACTACACATAATAGTATGATATGTTCTAGATTAAATTTAAAAAAGATAATAGCACTAAACGAAACAAATATTTCAACAACAGAATTTAACTCTATTTCTGATGATACGGCTAACTTTTTTGTAAAATGTCCATCTAATACAATATTAAATTTTATACTTTCAAGTAAAGTTATTCTTGTAGAAGGAGCAGCAGAATATATATTACTTGAAAAACTTTATGAATTATATACTAACAATAATCCTATCGTAGATAACATTAATATAATTTCAGTAAATGGATTAAGTTTTGAAAGATATTTGGAAATTGCTCAAAGTTTAAAAATAAAAGTTGCAGTTATTACAGACAATGACGAAGACTATGAAAATAAAATTATAAATAAATACTCTAAGTATGACTCTAATGATAATATAAATGTTTTTTCTGATACAGACAACTCAAGATACACCTTTGAAGTATGCTTATTTAAAGATAACCAAGAATATATAAATAATAACAATATTACACAAGCATCAGATAAGTTGAAATTTATGTTAAACAGCAAATCAGAAAGTGCATATAGATTACTAGAAACATTAGAAGAGAACACTAATAATTTTAAAATACCAAAATATATAGAGGATGCATTTAAATGGATAAAAAATTAGTATTAGCCGTTGCAGGTTCGGGGAAAACTACAGAAATTATAAATAAAGTAAATTATGATGACAAAACTATTATTATTACTTATACAGAAAACAATTATAATAATATTAGGAATAAAATAATTAAGAAGTACAATGAAATACCACCAAATGTAAGAATTTATACTTATTTTTCTTTTCTTTATAGATTTTGCTTTTTGCCCTTAAAAAAGAATTTAGATGTTAAAGGAATAGACTATAACATAATAAAAAATAAATGGGCAAAAGCAAAAGAACTGGCTTATTATATGAATATAGGCAATAAAAAAATGTATCACAACAGATTAGCAAAATTATGTAATGAAGTATTAATTACTCAAATAAAGAATAGATTAGAAAAATATTTTGACAATATTTATATAGATGAAATACAAGATTTTTCGGGTCATGATTTCAATTTTTTATTAACTATTATTCAGTGTAATTGTAATATATTTTTAGTTGGTGATTATTATCAACATACATACGACACAAGCAGAGATGGTAATGTAAATAAAAATTTATATAATAATTATGATAACTATGTAAATAAGTTTAAACTTTCTATACCTGAAATAGAATTTGATTACACTAGTTTTTTAAAAAGTAAAAGGTGTTCAAACGATGTTTGCTCATTTATTAAGGAACAATTAAATATAAACATTGAATCATATTTTAATCATATCTCAACAGTAAAAGAAATAACTGATGAAGAAGAAATAAAAAATATTGTAACAAATCCTACTATTGTTAAACTTTTTTATCAAAATAGCAAAAAGTATGATATTATAAATGCTGATAATTGGGGTAATTCAAAAGGAGAAACTTATGAGGATGTTTGTGTCATTTTAAATAAAAACACTTATCAATTATATAAAAATAATAGTCTTAATACACTAGCTCCTTCAACAAAAAACAAACTCTACGTAGCTTGTAGTAGACCAAGACAAAACTTATATATAGTTTATGAAAAATTAGTAAAATTATATTTAAAGTAATATTTCTATTATTTTTAATAGAATAATATTGAAAAAAATTAGTTATTTGATATAATAAATTTATCAGAGAGATTTAATCAAATCTTATAGTCTTAATTTCGTAAACGTGTATAGTTAAGGCTCCATTT
>CAMLWC010000071.1 GCA_946488855.1 uncultured Mycoplasmatota bacterium | reverse complement strand
CTTTTTTAGGCTTATTTGTCATGCTCTTTTATATCTGATTTTTGTTTCATCATTACTTACCTCCACAACTTACTAATTATTTAATTCTTTCTCTAAATCCCTCATATATCTTTTTTGTTGGCTTTTTAAATAAAGTTTTGCTAATAATTTCATAATAAAATTATTTCCTTCTATTTCTTCAGTAAAGTCTAATTCTATAGTACCATTTGGAAGTTCTTTAAAAACGCCTCTCCATTTTCCTTTTAGATTTTTATTTTCTATATCAAATTTATATTCTTCTAATTTTATTTTTGATGTTATTGTAAAATAAGTAGGAAAGTTATTTTTGGTATATTCGACAAAATGTATATTATCTATAATTTCTATTTTAGATAAATCACTTCTCCAAGAATAATTATTATTATCGGTAATGACATCCCATAACTTATTTTTATCACAAGAGAATTGTTTTTTTATACTAGATTTAATCATTTATATCTAACTCCTATATTTTAATTTTAAATTCCTTTAATTAAGTTATTTTCAAATAGAGTTTCAAATGTATTTGTTGCTCCTCCATGTTCAATAATTTTTCCATTTACCAATTTATCGATGTCAACACCTGAAAAAGTTAGTATTTTATTTGATGGCTTTATATCTATAAACTCTCCTTTGTGTGTACCTTGCATAATAAATTCTGAAATAACATAATCTCCATCTGAATATTGACGAATAATTTTCATTGTATAATCTGGATATGTTTTCTTAACTTCTACTAAATGTTGTTTCATACCTTTTAATCCGATAGTAGTAACACTTTCTCCAATTCTTAAAATACAATCTTCTGATATAAATTTTGGTAATTTATCAAGTTCATTTTTTGAAACTATATTTTCATAAAAATATTTTACTATTTCCTTATTATCCATTTTCATACCTTCTTCGCAAATTTTTTTAACAAACTACTAAATTGTAATTTGTCTCTCACTTACTTTACCAAATTTATAATTTTTGTTGCCACTTTTTCAATAAATTTCTCATCATGTTCTACAAAAATAATGGTAGGATTATAATTTAGAATAGCATCTTCTATTTGTTCTCTTGTCAATATATCAATATAGTTTAAAGGTTCATCCCATATATAAATATTAGCCTGTTCTGAAATACTTTTTGCAATTAGAACCTTCTTCTTTTGACCTTCACTCATATCTTGAATATTAGTATCAAAATCAAATTGTGATAATCCCATTTTTACTAACATTGCTTTAAAAATACTTTCATTTATTTTATTATCGTAAGCAAAAGTTCTCAAATTTCCTTTTAAATCTTCTGTACTCTGAGAAACATAAGATATTTTTAAATCATTTGCAACCATAAACTCTCCATTATACTGTAATTCTTCTCCTAAAATAAGTTTTAATATACTTGATTTACCAATGCCATTTTTTCCAATTAGTGCAACCCTATCGCCATTATTAACTTCAAAAGTAATAGGGTTAAATATCGTTTCTTTACTATATTTTATCTGCAAGTTATGTGCAAAAATTAATGGATTCTTATTACTTTTTAGAGGAATAATTTTTAATGTATCATTTACCTCTATATTTTTTAACAAATTAGTCTTTTCATTTATTGCTTTTTCTATTCTTTGTTCCATAACTTTTGATTTTTTCATCATTTTATCTGCTTTATGTCCTATATATCCTTTATCTATTGTAGTTTCTGAATTATATTTTTTATTTTTTGTTTTTTCAGCCTCATTTGACCATTTTGCACAATTTTTAGAAGCTATTTCAAGTCTATTTATATCTTTCTGCAATCTTTCATTTTGTATTTTTTCAAAATTATCTTGCCTATTTTTATTTTCTTTCCAAGATGAAAAATTACCTTGTTGTATTTCTATATTAGTATTATTTATAGAAATTATATGATTTACAACTTTATCTAAAAAATTTCTATCGTGAGATACTAATATAAATCCTTTTTTCTTTTCTAAATAATTTACTAAATTATTTCGTGTTTCAATATCCAAATGATTTGTAGGCTCATCTATAAGTAAAAAGTTATTACCTTTTAAAAATAAACTTATTAAAAGTATCTTTATTTGTTCGCCACCACTTAATAAGTTAAAACTTCTATATAATACTTCAGTATCTGTATTAAGTAAATTTAATTCTCTTATAATTTCCCAATCTTCAACATTCGGAGCAATCTCATTTACTATTTCTATTGCCATTCTTTCTTTGTTTTTTACTTCAAAAGGGAAGTAATCAAACTCAACATTTTTTGATATTGCACCTTGATATTCATATTTTCCTAATAATAACTTTAAAAATGTAGTTTTACCTTTACCGTTTCTTCCAATTAATCCTAATTTCCAATCAGTATCTATATTAAATGATACATTTTCAAATATATTTTTTAGGCTTCCATCATATCCAAAAGTTAAATTGTTTACACTTATTAAAGACATCTATTCCTCCTACAAATTATTATTTTGCGAACTACTAAATTGTAATTTATAATTTGCTTATTACTTTTTTCTGTCAACTTCTTTGTTTACACTATTGCTAATAATATAGAAATTGGAAATATAGCTACTGGATAAAATTCTTATTTTCAATTTTTCAATTTAAAAATTTTCTTTTGGCGCTTAGTTTCAAATTTCCAATAACCATGATTACGATTTCGATGTTTTTTTTGAATCTTGTTT
>CAMLWC010000070.1 GCA_946488855.1 uncultured Mycoplasmatota bacterium | reverse complement strand
GATTTAAGATTATATAAATGTGATTATGTATCTGGTGAATTTAATTTACATGATCATTCTGAGTATACATGGGTAGATAAAGAAGATTTATTAAAATATGATTTGGCTCCAGCTGATATTCCTTTAGCAGAGTATGTAAAGAAGGTGAAGTAATGAAAGATGGTATTTATGAACAGCTTTTAAATAACGAATTGAAAAGTAAATTAAATAATTCAGAATTCTTTTATAAAACTAACACGATTTTAAAATCTCCGGAAAATGCTAAGAATTTGATAACAGAATATTTAAAAGAAGTAACAAGAAAAGCTATGGATTGTATTCAAGAAAAAAATGTAGATGTAGAAGATAGCGAAAGAGTGTTAAAAGAAATAGAAATTTGTAATGAAATTTTGGATTTATTAAGAACAAAATTAGATTTTGATGAGTATAAAGACTTAGATTTATCTATGGATGCAGAAGTTTTAGAATATGCATTTAAAAAATTAAATAATAATTCATTTGATGGTAAAAATATTGTTAGGCCAGTTACTTCATTAGTAGAACCAACTTTGTTTACAAATAGTTCTAAAGAAATTTCTTTATTATCAGAGTTAAGAAAAGAAATAGCCTCATCTGACGAAGTGATGCTATTAGTATCTTTTATAAGAATGACTGGATTAATGCCTATTTATGAAGATTTAAAGGAATTTACTGCTAAAGGTAAAAAGTTAAGAGTTATTTCTACAACTTATACTAAAGCAACAGAATATAAAGCAATTGAAAAATTGTTAGAATTACCTAATACTTCCATAAAAATTTCATATGAAACTGAAAATCAAAGATTACATGCAAAAGCATATATTTTTAAAAGAAACAATGGTTTTTCTACATTCTATATTGGTTCATCTAATTTATCTAGATCAGCCTTAGTTTATGGTGATGAGTGGAATGTTAAGTTAACTGAAAAAAATTCACCACAAATTTTTCAAAATGTTATTTCTGAATTTGAAACATATTGGAATTCATATGAATATAAAACTTTAAATAATACAGAAGAAGATAAAATCAAACTAAAAGAGGCATTATCATATAAGATAGAAAAAGTTAATGTTTATCAAAATTTAATGACTTATAAACCATATGATTATCAAGAACAAATATTGGAAAAATTAGAGGTTGAAAGAGAAATTTATCATCGAAATAGAAATTTAGTTGTAGCTGCCACTGGTGTGGGTAAAACTGTACTTGCCGCATTTGACTTTAAAAACTTTTTAGAAAAGAATCCTAATGCTAAATTTTTATATGTAGTACATAGACAAGAAATTTTGAAAAAGAGTTGTGATACATTTAGACAAATTTTAAAAGATGCTAATTTTGGTGAATTATATGTAGGCAATTATAAACCTGAAAATATAAATAGATTATTTACAACACCATTAGGTTTAGAAAATATAATGAAACAAGTTGATTCTGATTATTATGATTACATAGTTGCAGATGAAATACATCATGGTGCGGCTAAAACTTATACTAATTTCTTAAACTATTTTAATCCCAAATTATTATTAGGTTTAACAGCAACGCCAGAAAGAATGGATGGGCAAGATATAACAGAATTTTTCTGTAATACTATTGCTGCTGAGATGAGATTACCTGAAGCAATAAATAACAAATTATTAGTTCCATTTCAATATTATGGAATTACTGATCCTACTGATTTAAGTAATGTGAGATGGTCATCATTTGGTTATAATAATAGTGATTTAGATAAACTATTTGTGGAAGATGAAACAAGTGCTAATGTAAGAGTTAATACCATTATTGAAAATTTATTTAAGTATATTGATGATATAGACAAAGTACATGGATTAGGATTTTGTTCTTCAATCAATCATGCAAAGTATATGGCAGATAAATTCAATGAAAACAATATTTCGGCAATATGCTTAACTGGTAATTCAGATAGTAATTTGAGAAATAATGCTATAAAAGATCTTGAGTCTGGTAAGATTAAATTTATTTTTACTGTGGACTTATATAATGAAGGTGTAGATATCCCATGTGTAAATGTCGAATTATTATTAAGACCTACAGATTCATTAACAATTTTCTTACAACAATTAGGTAGGGGACTTAGAAAACATATTAATAAAGATTATTTAATTGTTTTAGATTTTATTGGTGAATGTAATAAGCATTTTAATTATGCTGATAAATTTAAAGCTTTAATTGGAATTGAAGGAGTTAGTGTTAAAGATTCTATTAATAATGGATTCCCAATGTTACCAGTAGGTTGTTCAATTGCTTTAGAAAGAGTAGCAGAAGAATATATTTTGTCTAATATAAAAGCTAATACAAGTAATAGACAAGTTATAATTGAAATGTTGCAAAAATTTGAAGAAACAACGCATAAAGAATTAACTTTATATAATTTTATTAATCATTATAAATTAAATATTAATGATATTTATAAAAAAGATGTGTCTTTTTATAGATTGTTAACAGAGGCAGGAATTAAATGTTTTGCTGAAAAAAATTCGATAGAAAATGCTATCGTTGGTAGATTAAAAAATTTATTAACAATTAATTCTCCAAAATTTATAAATTATATTAAGTCGTTATTAAATGATGAAAATATTAATCATAATGAGTTGCTAGATACAATGACATATTATACGTTATTTAATAAACTACCAGAAAAGGAAGGATTCAAAAATATAATTGAAGCTTTAGAATTTGTTAAAAACTCAGAGTGTTTAAACTATGAAATAAACGAAATATGTAATTATCTTTATAATTCATTAGAAGTATTACCTATAAAAAATGATTTAAATTTTGATTGTCCTTTAGAAGTATATGGTGTTTATTCACAAGCTCAATTATATTC
>CAMLWC010000069.1 GCA_946488855.1 uncultured Mycoplasmatota bacterium | reverse complement strand
AGAACATTACATATTTTTCTTTAGCCAATCATCTAATGCCTCTTTCTTATCTTTCGAATACTTATTTTTCACATCTAATTCTTGAGCATTTTTTAAGATTTCTTGTCTTTCTTTTTTCATATCTGGTTTTGCATATATTTCAGTAGAAGTTATAGTGCTATGTCCAAGGAAATCTTTAATATATAATAATGGAGTACTATTATTATATAAATGTGTTGCTTTAGTGTGTCTAATAGAATGTGGATGGTAATTGCCATTAAAATAGTTTGGATATATTAAATGTAATTTTTCAACTAATTGATTTATAATATAATTTATTCCAAATCTGCTATATTTTTTCTTTTGATTAGAATAGAATAAATAATCATCACCATAATTAATATAAGAGTCTTCTAAATATTTATTTATAAGCATTGCTAATTCTTTACTAATTGGAATAATTCTAGTTTTATTACCTTTTCCATGCAGTGTAATAGTTGCATTCTCATTTAAATTTAAATCATCTAATTTAATACTTATAAATTCAGAAACTCTAGATGCACTTTCATAAAGAACACATATCATTGTTAGTAATTTTAAATTTTTTTCTTCATTTAAATAATTTATCATTAATTTCATTTCTTCCTCAGAGAAATATGATATCATTTTATTAGGAACCTTTTTGTTTTTAATACTAAGAATATTTAAACATGTGTCAAGTAAATCTGGCTCATTTACTTGAACATATTTATAAAACGATTTAATTGCTGCAAGTCGTTGGTTCCGTGTGCGTATAGAAACATGTCTTTGTGTTTCTAACCAGTCAAGAAATTGAATAATTAAATCTTTAGTAATTAATTCAATTTCTATTTTATTTGGATTAATATTTTTCTCTTTTTTCAAAAACACTAATAATAAATAGAAAGTAGTTGAATAAGAAGCCTTTGTATTAACTGAGTAATTACATTCTCCCATAATATAGCTTGTTAGAAAATGTTGAAGTAATTTACTGAATCTATTAGTCATTATCTAATTCAACTCCTTCATATAAATATTTAGAAAAAGAATCATTTATATTTAGTAATTTGTTTTTACTGTAATCAGTAAAATGCAGATAGTATTCAGTTTCAGTAATACGTTTATGTCCCATATACTTATAAAGATAAATTATAACAACATTTTCATCATATCCTTTTTCTAGCATTTGATTAAAGGCTTTATTACAAAAACAATGACGTAAATCATGAATGTGGGAATTTATATTTAAATTAGCATTTTCTAATATAGTCTTATAGTAATCTCTTAATTTATAAGGTTTTATTTTATTTTCATTAGCATCCTTAAATAATAAACCTCTTTTTATTTCAAATTTTTTTAAATAAGTTTCTAAGCATCTTTTCATACTTTTAGAAAAAACTACTATCCTGGATATATGTCTTTTAGAATCAATGATGTTAATTGTATTTTCATTAAAATTAATATCCTCTATATTTATTTTAATTACCTCGGAAATCCTTAAACCGCAACTATATATTAGTCTAAATAATATAGAATATGAGTAATAAAAAAAATAACTTTTTTCATCTTTACTACAATTAGAATATTCATCCATAGCTTTAAATAGTTTAATTATTTCATTATCTGTAAATAAAATAGGTTTATAATTATTTATTATCTTAAACTTCTTATCTTCATAATATATATTCTTATAACCATTTGAAATTAAGAACTTACAAAAATCTTTTGTAACTCTACATTGACTAGCATAATTTTCACCATGTTTGTCATTATTGTTTATTAATTCATAAAATATTTCTCTGGTTATTTTTTTAGATTTTATTTTTAAAACCACTAGAATATAATCTAGACGTCTTAATCTATATACTTCATTTTCATATTTAAATCCTAGACTACGTTTATATTTAATAAAATAGTTCAGTTCATCTTTAAATATGCTTTTAAATTCATAATTATTTAACATAAGGAACCTCCAAAGCAAGTTCTTTAAGCTTAGATACATCTATATCTAAATATGTCATTGTTGTTCCTATATGACTATGTCCTAATATAGTAGATATTGAATATAATGAAACGTTCTCACTTAAAAGCATAGTACCAAAACTATGTCTTAGTGCATGAAATCCATGTTTTCTTCCATTAATATTAACTCCAGCCTTAATTAAATAGTTTTTTACAATATAATTATGTTTTTTTAGCTTTATATTATGCTGATATGGCTTATTACTTGTTAAAAAAATATAATCTAAATTAGTATCAGTAGGTCTAACGTTTTTTAAATAATCAATTAATGGATATTTTATTTTATCAATTAGTGGTAGAATTAATTGATTATTTGTTTTGTATTGAACAATAGAAATAGTATTATTATTGAAATCAATATCACTTAATTTTAAGTTAATAACGTCACTTATTCTTAAACCTAGATAACAAATTATACTTATTATTAAATAATCTTCTTTTCCTTTTTTAGTTTTAATATTAATAGCATTTAATAATTTAGTTATTTCATCTTTAGAATAATATGTTTTTATATTGGTATTTCTATGCCATACAATCTTTGGAATAATCATATCTCCAGATATTTTAGTATAATTGTTTTGATAAGACCAATTATAAAACTTTTTAATATTCCATTTATTATGATCCATTTCCCCAAGACTCCAAGATGTTAATTTAGAGCATTCAAGAAAATAATTATAAATATCTTCTTTAGTAGATGTCTTAAAATTTTTATTATATGAGAGTAAGTACTGTTCTAATAAATAAACAAATCTTAATTTTAATATAATAGAATTTTCCTTATTTCCTAAGTTAACCAGATAATTATAATATCCTTTAAAGATTCTATTATCTATTTGATTATTAAAAATATCTCCTCCTTTCTTTATAAATTCAGTTACTCTTTTTGTAGAGTCTTTTGTTTGTATTGTACTCATATCTATCATCCTCCTTATTTTATGAATACAATATAATATTAAC
>CAMLWC010000068.1 GCA_946488855.1 uncultured Mycoplasmatota bacterium | reverse complement strand
TAGAATGTTTATCAATAGATAAGACACCATTGTTAGAAACAATAGGAAAATTTGCAGATGCTTTAGAAATAGATATAAGACAATTATTTGATGATTCAAATTAAAATTTATAAATTAAACTGTATTAATACTCAATATTTTATAAAAATACTATTGTTTATAAATAATGGTATTTTTTAATTTGTTTAGAGATTTATTAATGAAAACGTGCTATAATAATAAACAAAAATTAACTGATTGGAGAAGATATATGGATAATAAAGTAACAATAATAATGAGAATTATTTTTCAATATGCATTATCAATACTGATATTTTATGTTGCAAAAATTTTTTTTCCAGTAATTTCAAAAGTGGTAATACTATACTATATAATTGCATTGCTTATTATAATTTTATTACATTTAAATAATATTGTAGTTATTTTTAAAAAAAGACAGCAAAAAACTATCAAGTTATTTAATATTTATTATATTAATTATCAAAAAGTTTTTGAAATATGCATGTTAATTAATAACGAACGAGTTGATAAAGAAGAATTAACATATAGAGATGAGTATTCAAATGGATACACTATTGGAGCCAATGTTTCAATAAATAAAAAAATGGGTAATATATTACCATCAGTTTCAAGAGAAAATTCTAATACGAAAACATATGAATATAAAGAATTACAGGAGATAAAAAATACCAATTCGACATATTTAAATGAAATAATTAATGTTTGTAAAGACCTAGATAATAAAGATTTAAAAAATGGTGATTTAGTAAAAATTGATAATGTTAAACTTAAAATTATTAATAAAACTGAAATCGCACAAATAAACTCTATGTTAGCGGGTGTATTTAATGGCAATAAGATTACAACTGATTCAGATGGTCAAATATTTAATATTGATATAAATGCGATTTCTAATATACTTTTAAAAGACTATAAATACAATTTAAAAGGAACAACTGATAATCTTAAAAACTTTTATATAAGTATTCCTGTTAAAGCAGAAAAAGAATTTGAAAATGATTATTCTATTTATGATTTGGAGATTGGAGAAGTAAATATAATTGGAATTTATAGAACTGATAAATATAAATACGATGATACAAGTACTTTTAATTATTTACAAAAACTTGGAAGTGAAGATATTCCGACAAATATTATGGGAGATGAATTATTTAAATCCAACACAACTATTGAAAAAAATGATAAAGATTTATCTAAAAAAGAAGGATACTATACATATGTGGATTTAATTGCTATAGTTCAAGATTTGAATATTAAAGGAGGGAATGTAAATGAATAACCCTCTTATAATATATTCATATACACCTGATAGATTAAAAGAATTCAAGAATGAGAAAAAAGATAATGATATAATAGTAACAGCCTTAAACATACTGGAAAAAGATGGCTTAGAAGAATTAACAGATGACAAAAACATTTATGTTGATATTACTAATTATTACAAAAGTGCACAAGATAATCCTATAGGTGTTGAACAAATAATTAATATAGTAAGAAAAAAAGAAAATTTACATATTATTATTAATTTTAATTTATTAACTCGCTTTAAAAGTGATTTTGGCCAATTTATTGAGACCATAATTCCGATAAATAATATATATAAAAGTAAAAATGAAGTAAAGATAGATATTAGTAATTTAAGTGATGATAGTATTCAACTATTAAAAAATAATCTAAATAATAATTTATATGGTCATAAAAAGTTTAAAGAGGAATTGATAAAGCAGATAAAAAATTATTCTATTTTATATAATCTTGGAGAATTAAAAATAATGTCTATATTGATATGTGGTGATTCTGGAATTGGAAAAACAGAATTGGCTAAAATTATTCATAATACTTTTTATAAAGATAGTAAAATGATAAAGATTAACTTAGGTAATTATAAAACGCAGGGAGCTCTCAATAGTTTAATTGGGTCACCAAAAGGATATTTTGGAAGTGAAAGAGGCGGAGAACTTTCTAATAAAATTCAAAATAGCGATTCTAGAGTTATTTTAATAGATGAATTTGAAAAAGCCGATACAGATATATTTAATTTCTTTTATGAACTGTTGGAAGATGGAAAATTTACTGATTTAAATGAAAACGAATTTGATTTAAATGGCTATTTAATTATTTTTACTTCTAATTTGAATGAAAAGAATTATAAAAATATAATTCCTGCTCCATTATTATCAAGATTTACCATGAAAGTATTATTTGAATCATTAGATTATGCAACAAAAAATAAATATGTACAAGAAAAATGTAAAAAGTTAGTAAATATATATAATGAAAAATATGATAAAAGTATTAATTTTAAAGATGTTTTAAAAAACATTGATAAAGACACTATAAAAACAATTAAAAATATAAGATATTTAAATCAAATTGTTCAAAACACTTTAATATCATATATTGAAAATATAAATTAATAAATTAGTTAGTATGGCTACGACTTTTATGTGAGGTAAAAAATGAGCAAAGAGAATAATGAAAATACTATAATTCCACTAACTTTGATAATGGTTAAGTCTCAATGGTGGTTATTGGCGCTAACTACACAAATAAATCGTGTAGAACAAAATATGAATTCACTTGAATATGAAAAACAAGTACAAAGAATGGCAGACGATCATTTTCTGAAAATAGCACTTAAAAAATTATATGAATGGTTAGTTGAATTTGATAAATATGTAGAAGAATTTGAAGATATATTAAAAAAACTTAAGTCATTATATGATATTAAGTTGTTAAGAGATGTATCAGAACATGAGGTTGATTATTATAAGCAGAGAGGTAATAAGCAAAATAAATTTATTAATAAAGATTATAATCAATCTATAATAAGGCCATTAATTATTAATGGGGTATATTATATTGGTGGAAAAATTAACATTAATGAATTAAAATCTATATTGGAAGAATTAGAAATAATATTAAATAATAATAACTATAATTTTAAATTTGAGGCAATAGCTGTGTTAGATAAATTAATCGAGGAACCAATAGCTTAAAAATTTGAGTTTTCGTAAAATTTGATGCATAGTCAAAACAAAAAGTGGATAAGTTA
>CAMLWC010000067.1 GCA_946488855.1 uncultured Mycoplasmatota bacterium | reverse complement strand
TGACTGATAACATTTATAATATGTCTCACTGGCAATGTGTCCAGTGAGAAAGGAGTGGTTATTTTGAGTACCCTATTTAAAACTCAAATACGAAATATTAGGAAGGAGGCAATTGAACTAGGTTATAATAAATCAACTATGAATGGTTATTTAAATATTTGGAATAGTTTTGTTAAGTGGAAAAATAGTGAAGATTTAGTTTATAATGAATTAGAATATTCTAAATTTTTATTAGATTGTTATCATTTTGATGTTACTTCATATAATGATAAATCTAAATCTAGATATCAAGAGTTAATGCGTTCTAAAAGAATATTAGATGATTGGGATAATTATAAAAATTATATGATAAAAAGAATATTACCTAGATCTTTATATAATGAATATCCATCTGATTGGAACATTACTTTAAATAAATATTTGGATTATTGTAAAAATATTCAATATAATTCTTTTAACACAATTAAAATAAAACAAAATTATTTAAAGTGTGTATTATCATATTTATATCAAAATAATATTTTAGAATTAAAAAGTATTACTAAAAACATAGTTGTAAATTTTATCAACGAATCCATTGATAAAGGTAATATATCTAAAAGAAGATTTTTTTATATATTAAGAAATTTTTTAAAATATTTGTTTATTGAAGATATTTTAGAAAATGATTTATCGATTTATATTCCTACAATTAAAAACGGAAGAAGAAAGAAAATACCTACTTATTTAAAACATGAGGAAGTAGAAAATCTATTAGAAAGTATTCCTAAAAATACAAAAGTAGAAATAAGAGATTATACAATCATTTTAATCGCTGCAAGACTTGGCTTAAGAATAAGTGATATTTTAAATATTAAACTTAAAGATATTGATTGGCAAAATCATAAGTTAAATATTACTCAAACTAAAAACAAAAACTTAAATATTTTACCATTAACAAATGAAATTGGTTGGGCTATTATTGATTATATTAAAAAATCTAGACCTAAATGTAATAATGAGTATTTATTTGTTAAATTTAAATATCCGTTTGATAAAATAAACCAATTTAATCAATTTAATAAATACTTTGATAAAATTGTTATTGAAAATAAAACAAACAAAAAAGGAATTCATAATTTAAGACATTCCCTTGCAACAAATATGCTTAATCATGATATTCCTTTAAGCATTATTTCCTCAACTCTTGGAGATACACTAGAAACAACTTCTAATACCTATTTAAAAGTAGATATTAAAAATTTATCTAAATGCAATTTGGAGGTTGATGAATAATGTATGATTATAATAAACTATTTTTAGATTTTTTGCAATATAAACGTTATCTAGGATATAAATATAAAACTGATGAGATAGTATTAAAAGAAATAGTTCAATACTTAACAGAAAATAATATTGAGATAATCACTAAAGCTGTTATAGAAGATTATGCTAGATTAAACTCTAATTTAAATTCTAATACTATCGCTAGAAATATGGGGGTATTTAGAGAATTTTGTAAATACTTAAGTCTTCAAGAAATTAATTGTTATCAAATACCAAATAAAATATATCCTCAAAATCATCATAACTATACACCATATATATTTTCTCATGAAGAAATTAAACAAATCTATCAAAATTTAGATAAACCATTAAATAATTATCACTATGATTACTATCAAAAAGTAGTTTATCCATTAATGATTAAAATACTTTATCAAACTGGTATGCGTATTGGTGAAGTATTAAACTTAACAATAGAAGATTATAAAGGTGGTTATTTTCATTTAATTGATACAAAAAATGATGAAGAAAGATTCGTTATTTTATCAGATAAACTAAATGAATTAATTAAAAATTATATCCATAAATTTAACTATAAATTTATGGATAATAATAAATTATTTCAACCTCGTGAAAGTACAATTCTTAAATACTTTAATAAAGTTTTAAAATTATCCAATATAACTAAAACAGATAAAGGCCCAAGATTACATGATTTAAGACACACTTTTGTTGTTCATATAATTGAAAAATGGATAAAAGAAAAAAGTGATGTCGATGTTTTATTACCTATCTTACAAACTCATATGGGTCATAAAAGTCTAGAAGCTCTTTCTTATTATTTTCATTTAAATCATGATTTAAGACATGTAGTAAATAAAGTATCTGAAGAAACAATGGGCTACTTAATACCTAGATTGGAAGATAACTATGAATAAAGATTTTTCTTATTATTTATCTAAATTTCTAAAAGATTATCTAGTAATAGAAAGAAATGTATCAAAAAATACCATTCGTTCTTATACTAAAACATTTCAATTATTAATTGATTATTTAGTAAATAATAAAAAGATAACATTAAATAATATTACTTTTAATACTATTACAAGAAATATCATAATTGATTTTTTAAATCATTTAGAAGAAAATAGTAATACTATTAGAACTAGAAATCAAAGATTGGCCGCGATAAAATCATTTTATCAATATTGTTTATCTTATGAAACACAAAACATTTATAATATTAAGCAAGTATTATCAATTAAATCTAAAAAATATGTTAAACCTATCCAAGATTATCTAACCGAAGAAGAATTAGAGACACTATTTAATAGTATTGATACTTCTACTTCTAAAGGATTAAGAAATTTAGCTATATTAGTATTGCTTTATGATACTGCGGCACGGGCAAATGAAATAATAAACTTAAAAGCAGAAGATCTTCGGTTAGAAGAAAAACTAGTTATTTTAACTGGCAAAGGGAATAAACAAAGAGTTGTTCCTATTATGGAAAATACTAAAAAAATACTTGTTCATTATTTGAAACAAGTTAGAGTTAACGATGAACAAATTTGGGGAAACAATACAACTTATAGTCTAATTCACCATTTATTTATAAAAATAAACAAACAATGTAAATTTAATAAAAAAGTTAGTCCTCATACTTTTAGACGTACAAGAGCAGTACATTTATTAGATAAAGGAGTAAATGTACTATATATACAAGAATTATTGGGACATAATAGTATTTCTACAACTCAAGAATATGCCAAAGTAAAAGAAAAATCTAAATTTGAAGCGATTAAAAAAGCGACTCCCAATATAAAAACAGAGTATCTTGAAGATTGGAATGATGACCAAGATTTACTAAACCAGTTGTTAAATTTATAAATGTTATCAGTCG
>CAMLWC010000066.1 GCA_946488855.1 uncultured Mycoplasmatota bacterium | reverse complement strand
TTATACTTTATATAGGGAAAGTAAAAATGAACCATGGAAATTAGTAGAAAGAATTCCTAATGGTTTTGATACAATGTTTAGCAATAGTTCCTCAATATACACTTTAGATGATTTGACATTTAAAGATATCCAAACAGGGTTTGCTGAAGTTGTATCAGAAATTGGTGTTGTTCCAAAAAAAGAAGAGAATATAGAAAATGTATATAATGTAATAAAAACATTAGCTAGTCAAAAGAAGATTGAATTATATACTTTTCCCAACAGACCTAATAAGATTCCAAATGATGATTCTGATTTAATTCAAAAAGAAATCAATCAATACCATAGAGAAAATCGGAAAGTATCAAAAAATACATTTAAAAGATTGTTATACTTACATCCTAATTTACTTTCAAAGGTAAATAATATATTGCGGGAGTTAGATCTAGGTGTATATTCAAAAGATGATTTGGTGGATATTTTTGAGGAGTTTGTAGTTAGACAAATGCTTGATGTATCGCATGAACAATATTTAATATCGTCTATTATATCTATTTCAAATATTTATCCGGAATTATTACCTTTATTTCAAAAAAAACTTTTGGTTTTAGATAAGTCACACGATGAAAAAATTAATTATATTATTGATTTTTTATCAACGAAATTTCCTGATATACCAAGTCAATATGTTGAACAAGTAAAAAAATATTATCTCAATGATGATAGACCGTTTATCGAAATTGGAAAAGAAATTAGAAGTCAGATTAATAAACTGGAAGCAATGGAAACTTTAGTTTCTCGAAGTATAGATCCAAATGTAGCACAAAATAGTATATTAATAATAGGTCCGATGGGAACGGGAAAAACTACAATTGCTCGTATGATAAGCACTAATTTAAATATGCCTCAAATTTCTTTAGATAATAGAGAACAATTAAAGCAATTTTATTCTAACAAAAAATCTTTTAATAATTTTAAAGATTTTGAATTCTATTTGACAGGCTCTGTACTAACTAGTTTGTCAGAACCATGTGTTATAGATTTTGGTGCGGGACATTCAGTCTATGAAAATCCTATCCTGTTTTATGAAATGTCAAAATTAATAAGTAAATTTGCGAATGTGGTTTATATGATGCCAAGTGAAAATAAAGAAGAATCTATGGAAATTTTAAATAACAGAGTTCTTCAAAGAAATAAAAATTTAACTTCACAAACATTAAATGATAATAGGCATTTTATATCGATGCCATGCAATGAACAATTGGCTACAATTATTCAGTATACTAAAGATAAAACTCCTGAACAAATTAGTAAGGAAATACTCGATAAAGTTACGATGAATAATATACAGGAGTTAAGTCATTCACCAAAAATCTAAAAATAACCTATTTAAATACTTGCTTGTTTATTTTAAATTAATGTAGTTATATAAAAATAATAATAGAAACAAATTAAAATATGTTATACTAATTATAGTGATTGATTCATACATCAATTACCTTTGGCAAAAGTTGTAGATAACTTCCTCAACGGCACCAAATTGTAGTCGATGCAACTTGCTAAAATACTAATTTTATGGTATTATGTATTTAGTAAGGAAAGTTGCATAAAATAAAAAAGGGAACATTCAGTTTCGTCAAGTTGAATGTCTACCCAATAAATTGCCTTATGGCACTTATTCAGCGACACTTATTCAAGCGAATGAGTGTCATTTTTTTATTACCACTATCATAATGATAAGGAGAAATAAAATGATAGCAATGAGTTTAAGAACTTTTATAATAAAAGTCTTAGTTTTCATCTTTATCAAACCTCCTCTCTATAAAGATTAGAGGTAGACACTCAACAACTGATATTCCCTACAAAAAGTATACTATTGAATGTATTAGAAATATTTTATAACAAAATTTGTTATATTAGTGTTAGAATATTGTTAAAAAAATATTCATTATTGTAGAAATGTAGGATATATTGTGACTGTACTGAGATGAGGAAACTGATTTAATCTTTGGTTCAGTATCTAACCCTTCAAGGCATCGCTAAGAAAGTAGTCGAACTAACTGATTAAGCATTTTTTATAAACTTCGTTTAATAATGTAAAATGATCTTATATTGCTTAATATAAAGAATGATTTATCTGATACAGAAAATAATATTTATAGGGTTACATAAGAAAAAGTCGGAAAGTTGCGTTTTCGAGATGATATCAAAAAAGACAAATAATCTGATCATTACTTTTGACAATGGTCAGTGTCAAAAGTAAGAGTAAAACAGATGAAAAATAAATTCATATGAAGGAGGTTAATAATGCCTAGTTGGTCAATTCATTTAGCGATTGCTAAAAAAGTCAATAGCAAATTAAATTTAAACAAGGATTTATTTTATTATGGAAATTTAATTCCTGATGTAGATGAAAACACTTTAATTGGAAGAGATGAGGCTCATTATGATAATCATAATATACCATTTCCAAATTGCCCAAAAGAATATATGATAGATACTAATTCATTCTTAAAAGACTATAAAGAAAAACTATCTAATCCTTTAATACTAGGGTATTATTGTCATCTGCTTACTGATAATTTTTATAATAATGAAATTTATTCTAATAACTGGGTTCAAGATGCTAACCATAATATAATTGGTATTAAGCTAAAGAACGGGAGAATTTTAAATATTGGTATAGAAGATAAAACAAGACAGAAACGAAAATATAAACATAAAGATTTTGAATTATATGGTAAATATTTATTTAAAGAAAATAAAGTTGAGTTGCCAAAAGATGACATAATAATAAAAAATAATATAAAGTATTTAAAAAATAGATTTATAAGCGATGAGTTGGTTGATTATAGATTGGATTACTTAAACAATGAATTTGTTAAGTTTAATAAATTAAAGTTTAATGAATTAGTTTTCAAACATAACTATAAATTATTTAGTAAAAACGAATTAGATAAAATATTTGATAACTGTGTAGATATGATATTGACAAAAATGACTGAAGTTTACAATATAAAATAAAAGTGGTAGATAAAATTATCAATGATTATGGCATTTAAACCTTGATAAGTAAGTTTTTTACTCCCGAATTACTCCGAAGTATAATCTTTAACAAAAATAGCTACAATTAATAGAATAAAATATAACCATAAATAAATAATCAATGATTAATAATTAATAATTAATAATTAATAATTAATAATTAATAA
>CAMLWC010000065.1 GCA_946488855.1 uncultured Mycoplasmatota bacterium | reverse complement strand
AAATGAAATTAAAAATTGCTACAGCAATTTCGCATAATCCAAAGCTTTTAATATTAGATGAGCCAACAAGTGGTCTTGATCCAGTTGTAAGAAATGAAATACTAGATATATTTAGAAAATATATTGAAGAAGATGAAACAAGGTCCATACTTCTTTCAACACATATTACAACTGATTTAGAACATATATCAGACTATATTGTTTTTATAGAAAATGGAAAAGTAATATTTGATCTACCAACAGACGAGTTATTAGAAAGTTATGGAATAATTAAATGTAGTAAAGAAGATTTTTTAAGATTAGATGAAAAAGATTATATTTCATATAAAAAAGGAAAATATCAGTATGAAGTATTAACAAATAATAAAAATAATATAAAAATTAAATACAATATTACAACTATTGATAAACCATCAATTGAAGAAATAATGTTATTTTATATAAAGGGGGAAAAATAAATGAATATGATAAAGGGGTTAATAAAAAAAGATTTATTAAATTTATCAAGTTATAAAGCATCTTTAATTATTGTTATATTTTGTTGTGGAATAGCTATTATTAGTACAGGTTCAATTAATTATGGTCCAATAATTATTTGTACTATATTAGGGATGATTTCATTATCTACTTTTAGTTATGATGAAATATCTAAATCTAACAAATATATATTAGGATTACCAACTTCTAAAAAAGAAATAATAAAAGCTAAATATATATTAGCTATAGGTGCAACAATAATAGGGGGAATACTAGGTTTACTATTAACAATTTTAGTAGCAAATATGATGAATTATCTAAGACCAGAAGAACTTATAAATATTAATTATGAAAGCTTAATTATAACTACAATAGGTGGAATGTGGGGAATATCTTTAATACAAGCAATACAAATTCCAAGTATATATAAGTGGGGAGCTGAAAAAGGAAGAATTCAAATGTTCATTTTATTATTCTTATTAATTTTAGCAATACTAGGAATTGCTTTCTTAATTATGAAAACTAATTTAAATATTAATTTAGAAATGATAGAAAGTTTTATGAATAAATTTGGAATTGCATTATTGATTTTAGCTATGGTAGTAATGTTTTTTATCTCATATAAAATATCATATAAAATCTATAAAAACAAAGAAGAATAAAACATAAAATAAATTTTTCTTTTATAAAGGAGATAAAAATTATGATAGTTAATAAAATCACATTAATTAGAATGAAAAAATTAGCTTATAAATTAAAACTAAAAGGTGCAACAGATGAAACAACGAGCATATTTATAAAAACAAGTGGTAAAGGTGAAGCAGATGCTTTAAATTCGTTAATTAAAAATAATTATCTTGGAAAAACAGAAGATGGAAAGTTCTATTTAAAACAAAAAGAAAAAGCAGAAAAACAAGAAGAAAATGAAAGATAAATAAAGTGTAAATCTGCTAATTAGCAGTTTGTATATATGTGTAGTAACAGTCTAGTTAAATAATTTTAAGGAGGAAAGTACATGAACAGAAAGTTATCTTACAATGGGAAAGAACTTCATCAAATGTCAACTGATGAATTGAAAGCACAATTAAAAATCAATCAATATAGATTAAAAGAAAGAGCTATATGTTTTTTAATTGGAGCATTATTATTAGCGTTTGTAAATCCTATTTTATCTGTTATTCCAATAGTAATTTTATTAATCACAAGATATTGGTTATTACAAAACAATTATGCAATAAAACAAGAAATAGACAGAAGATAACTAGAGTTCAACATATAGCTGAATAAAGTTATATTTGTTACTACACAAAAGTATAAAGTGAGGATAATTAAAATATAAAATTGTCCTCACTTTATCTTACAAAATTGTAATATTAATGTAAGGTAAAACAATACCAAAATAAAATAAAGTATTATATAATAATTAAAAAAATGGAGTAAAATATGAAAGAAAAAAATGTAAAAAAAGAATTAACAATATTATTTTGGGTATTTATTATAGGAAGTATTGCAGGATTTATATTTGAAGTAATTGTAGTATTTTTTCAAAAAGGACACTTTGAACTTAGACAAGGACTAATATATGGTCCATTTATACCAGTTTATGGTATAGGGGCAATGTGTTATTATATTGTATTAAGTAAAATAAAAATAAAAAATAAAGTTCAAATATTTTTAATTACGATGATTCTAGGAGGAATAACAGAATATCTTTGTTCATTTATACAAGAAAAAGCATTTGGAACAATATCTTGGGATTATTCTTATTTACCATTTAATATCAATGGTAGGACAAGTTTATTGCATTGTATTTATTGGGGAATTGGTGGTGTTTTATACATAACATATATAGAGCCATTACTTAACAAAATGATTGATAAAACAAATATGAAAGCTTTTGATTTAATTACTATAATTCTTTCAATATTTATAGTTTTTGATATATCTATTTCTTGGATGGCAGCAGACAGACAAACAGAAAGGAAAAATGATATAGAACCACAGAATCATTTAGATTTATTTTTAGACAAAAATTATCCAGATGAATATATGAATAGAATTTTTAATAATAAAAAAGATGTATGTTAATATTCAAATAATAATGGTATAATAATTTGGGAGTGTTTATTATGTATAAAATAATTATTGTTGAAGATGATAAAGAAATAAGAGAAGAATTAAAAATATTGTTAGAAAATAGTGGTCATCAAGTAAAATTAGTTACAGAGTTTGAGAATGTTGCTCAAAAAATTATTGATGAACAAGCCCATTTAGTATTATTAGATATAAATTTACCCAATAAGAGTGGATATGAAATATGTAGCAAAATAAGAACTAAATCAAATATACCGATAATATTTGTTACAAGTAGAAACAACTCAATGGATGAACTTAAAGGTATAATGTTAGGTGGGGATGATTATATCGAAAAACCTTATAATGTACCGATTTTACTTGCAAGAATACAAAATTTACTGAATAGAACTTATCAAAAAGAAAATAAGGAAAGTAAAATAGAATACAAAGGAGTAGTACTTGATATATTAAAATCAACTATAAAATATCAAGAAAAAGAAATTGAATTAACAAAAACTGAAATAAAAACATTATATTTTTTATTACAAAACAAAGATATTATAGTGCCTAGAGCAGATATTATAAATTATTTATGGGATAATGAAGTTTATGCTGATGATAATAGTTTAAGTGTAATTATAACAAGAATTAGAGAAAAAATAAAAGAATTAGGAATAGACAATTTTATAGAAACAAAGAGAGGACAAGGTTATAAATTATGAAATTATCTGAATATATAAAAGATAAAATAA
>CAMLWC010000064.1 GCA_946488855.1 uncultured Mycoplasmatota bacterium | reverse complement strand
AAAATTTTATTTTCTTAATTTTCGAGTGTCAATTAACCCTAAAATTCCTTAAGAATATTATGTTTTCTTCAAATGTTTTTATTTATTCATAATATCCTACCATTCTCATTACCTTATTATTTATATTCATTTTTTTGGCATATTCTTGAAGTTTGACAATATCTCTATCTGGTCTTTCAAGATATTTTTTAATTACTTTTTTTACTTGTTCAAAATCCATTCTTCCCTTTGCATTTATAATATCACAAATACATCTTTCTATATCATATGCTTTAACTATATTTCCACTTGGTGTTTTTGTTTCTATTAATCCCAGCTTATATATATCTTTCGATACATAAAATATGTTACAACTTTTATTTAGTTTATCCACATGATATCCTCTTGGAACTGTTATTGTGTAATTATGAGGAAATTCTTCTGTCAAATCATAAAAGTATAGAGCATTCATATGTGAAAATATAGCTTTTTTATATTTTTGCTGAAAAGTGTAATAACTATCTTCAAATATGTTTGAAGATACATATATTCCTCTAGATACTCTTTCAATTTCATTATTCTTTTCAAGTATTGATAGATAATTTCTGCTAATGTTAAGAGGTTCTAACATACTTGTTAATAGTATACCATTATTTATATTAATCAATTGCTTAATAATATCTGTATAAATATTCCCTTTTTGTTTAGGATACATGTCGCTAAATTCATTAATATTATTATGTATTTCTTTAATTGATGGACTAAACATTTCATACAAATCAAGATTTTTTTCATTACGCATATGATATAGTTTGTAAAACGTGTCTATATAATCTTTAATAATTGCTTTATCAATGTTAAAATTCATTTTCTTTTTTTTAGACATAATAATCCCATCTCTCCCTTTGACAACCACACTCAAATTATATCGTTTTTGAGTGTGGTTGTCAAATACCGCTTAAAAAAAACTAGGATAAATCTAGCTTATAAAATTTTATTGTTATATAAAAAAACTACTATATTAACATTTATACCATGGTAAATAAATATCTTGGATATAATTCTTTAATCATATAAAATGGTTAAGCAATGAACGGAGCTGAACAGAGCTTCATACTGACTAAATTCTAAATCTAGTCAGTATGAAGATTAGCTATCGCTAGGTTTTTTCTCTAATTATTTTTTTATGATATACGTTCCTTTATTATCATACTTTGAAGTTCCAATGTGTTCTATAAGATTTTTTGCAATTAATTTATTCAATAGTTTAACTGCTGTTGTTTTACCTCTATCAATTATTTTAGCAGTTTCTTCAGAAGTTATGAAGCCTTTATCATATATCGTTATTAAAATTTCTCTTTCAAGATAATTTAATTCTGCCCATTTTTCTTTAATTCTTTGTTCATTAAGCAAACTCTCTGTTTTTCTTCTACTAGGTATCACTATATTATTTTCAAGAACTAATAATACTGAACTGCTATCAGGTTCAGAATAAGTTGGTTCTTTTAAGAAATAATTTTGCATTAAGCTTATAAAGTTTTATTGTTATATAGAAAATCTACAATATTAACATGATTTATACCATCCCTTTTTTGAAGTAGTAAATCCATGGTAAATAAATATCTGGGATATAATTCTTTAATCATATAAAATGGTTTATATTCTCTTTCTTCTGTTTCTTTATTACTAATATCTTTTGATACTTGAATATAATAGTAATCATCGTAATTTAATCTAGCAATAAAATCACATTCTAATTTGCCGATACGACCAACACTTAATTTATAATTTTTGCTTTTCAAGTAGGTATAAATTATATTTTCAAGTACTGGTCCATAATTTATTCTATTATCAGTATTTAAGGAATAATAAATACTTAAATCAGCTAAATAATATTTCTTTTCTCCTTTTAATACTTCTTTTGATTTCATATCAAATAATTCACACGGGTAAATTATTTTAGCATTTTCTAAAATATTTAAATATCTTTCTATTGTTCTTCTATCTATATTAATTTTTTCAACATCTTTTAAATAGTTATAAATATTTCTTGTTGATATTCTAGCACCAAAATTATTAATTACGTATTTTTCTATTCTAATAAATAAATCTTTATCTTTAATCTTGTTATTTGTTTTAATATCTTTTTCAAATATTTGATTAATTACACTTTCGGTATAAAGTATTTTATCTTCATAATTATCATAATATAAAGATTTAGGAAAACCACCATTTCTTATATATTCTTCAAACTCTATATAAATATTTTCATTTACTTCTTTTCCTAAAAATCTTTTCATATCAACATATTCATAAAAAGATAAAGTCATCATTTCTATTTCTATATATCTTCCTGTTAATTTTGTTACTAATTCGCCACTTAATAGGTATGAATTTGAACCAGTTATAAATATAGACATATTCTTTTCTTCTCTATAGGAATTAATTAATGGTTCAAAGCCTACTACATTCTGAATTTCATCAATACATAAATATTTAAAGTCTTGATCAGTTATTTTTTCATCTATTAATTTTTCTAGTTTAGATGGTGTATCTATATCTTTATATTCTTTTTTATCTAATTCTAAATAAATAATGTCTTTGTCTTTGATGCCAAGTTCTTTTAATTCTTCAATAATTGATTTTAAAAAGAAAGATTTACCACAACGACGAATACCTGTTATTACTTTGATTAAATCATAATCGTTATAGAATGTTCTAATCTTTTTTAAATAGTCTTCTCTTTTATATATTTTTTCCATTATAATCACCAATATAATCATATAATAAAAGTTTAAAAAAGTCAAGTTATCGACCAATTTTGCCATATAACATGTTAAAAATGGTCGATAACTTGATTATTATTGGTGTTTTAGAGTGAGTGATACTCTTTTTTTGTCTTTATCAATATTTAAGACATAACATTTAACAATTTCACCAACACTTAATATTTCACTTGGGTGTTTGATATATTTATCAGTAATTTCAGATATATGAACTAAAGCATCATTTTTAAGACCTATATCAATGAAAGCACCAAAATCAATTACGTTTCTAACTGTTCCTTCTAATTCCATACCAACACGCAAGTCATCTAGTGTTAAAATATCACTTTTAAGAATAGGAGCATCTAGTTCATCTCTTGGATCCCTTAAAGGTAATATTAATGATTTAGTTATATCTTCTAAAGTATAAATATCTGTATTTAATTCTTTGCTTACTTTTTCTATATCAATATCTTTTAAAGCTTCTTTTATTTTAGGAGTTCCGATATCTTCTTCGGTCAGATTATATTTTTTTAATAGTTCTTGGGCTATACTATAACTTTCGGGGTGAAT
>CAMLWC010000063.1 GCA_946488855.1 uncultured Mycoplasmatota bacterium | reverse complement strand
GGAAATTCCCTTTTTCACACCGTTATTGGCTCTGCCAATAGCGTAGTGTGTTACCGTTTCGGAAGAACGGTTTATAAAATCGAGCATTTGAAATTTGCTCGATTTTTCTATATATCAATATCTCTGTCATCATAATCATACTCATTAGAATATAAATAATCATATATTTCTTGTCCTTTAGAAGTATTATTTGCTATATCGTGTAAATCAAAATTATCATATAAATCTTGGCTATGGTATTCTTTTATTTCTGATACAACATCATCTTTGTCTTTTTCAGTTCCAATTTTTAATAATCTATGAAAGAATTGTTTTAGAGTTTGTAAAATGTTATAAATTAAATTATGAAGGCGATTATTTTCTTCTTGTAGTTTTTCATTTTGATATTCTAATTTTCTAACTTCAACTTGAATATTCTTTTTTTCGTTTTCTAAATCTTTATAACTTTTTGTGTAATCAGTAAGTTCTTTAAATAATGCTTGATTTCTAGGAATATCTTTAATTACTCTTTTTGATGTATTCATAAATTGATTTAATGTATCGTAAGTATCTTTATCTATTTTAACTTCTTTACCCGTAATCGTTGGTTTAGAAGTTTTTAATTTTTCTTCCAATTTTTCATAATCTCTAGTCATAAGATAATTTTGTTTTTCTAACCTGTTATCTAACTTATTTGTAATTTTTTTAAATTCTTTAATTGAAATATGCTCGTTATCACTATTTTTAATACCTCTTTCTAGGCCAAAACCATTATCTATTAATCTTTGATAGTATTTATCTTGAAGTTCGCTTAAATGAGCTTTATCTTTGATATATTGTTTTTTAGAAATAGTCCATTTTTCAGTATTTGTTCGTTTATCAAATTTTCTAATTAGAGGAACTACTACACAATGAATGTGTGGCGTTTTTTCATCCATATGTAATGTAGCATGTAGTATTTGTTCTTTTGTATAACCTAAATCATTATAAACAAATTCCATACAAGTATCTGCCCATTTTTTAATATCTTTCTTTTTCATATTTTTAAAGAAATCATTATCACTTGTAAATAACATTTCATCTGCAACTACATTGTTAGAATCATCAACCATTTGTCTAAAAGTTTTCTTTCTATCATCTCTCATTGTTTCCATTCTTTTATCGTGTTCTAGTTTATATTCTTTTGTTAAATTATAAAAACCTTTAATATATTTTTCAGAAAGTGGAACTAAATCAATATTGTTTTTAGTTTTGGTAATATCTATATCAGGGTTAGATTTATATGCTTTCTTTTCTCTTTTATTATGTGATCCTATTTGGGATAGATCAGAAAGTTTATTTATAGGTTCTACTCTAAATATTGCATAACTCATTTTTCTTTTCCTCTTTTAATTTTTCAAAGAAACCTTTATATAGTTGATTACCATTTTTATCTTTTATATTTGTTAAGTCTATGGTTATAACCCCTAATTTTAAATTTTGATTTTTAAATCTTTTATCAGGTTTTAAAGCAATTAATCTTACTATTTTTTCTATTTCAACATCAGAAGAAAATTTTATATTTTTTAAATCATCATCAGTATCAATTACATAATAATTAAACTTATAATCACTCATAGTTTTGCATAATTTACCAAAATATTTTTTTGCCTCATCTTTTGTTCTTACTTCGTGATTCATATTTAATTTATAACCGTAATCATCTTCAAATATATTAAAATTATAAGGTATTCCATAATCATCGTGATTAGTTCTTATATCTTTTAAATAAGATTCTCTAAAATTACCATTAACAATTTTTATATAATCAGCATTTTTCTCGATAGTAATATTGTCAATATATTTTCCTATAATCCGTTGTTGTTCACATTTTTCTAATTTATCCCATTTATCAAAATTCTTTAGATAGTTTTCTGGATTAACAAAACTATCTACTTCTTGTTCATCTTGTAATATAAGTAGGTCATCAATGGTAAAATTCAAATTTTCATATTGTTTTTGTTCTTTTTTCTTTTTTAACAAATCTTTTCTTTGAAATTCAATATGCTTAATCTCTTTATCAAAATCATTTATTTTAAGTATACCTTTAATATAAGCGTTTTTTATTCTATCCATTTGTTTATCTAATTCTTTTATTTGTTCATCAAAGTCTATTTGATTATTTTCTAATTTAGATTTAATGAATGGTGTATAGTAATTATTTAATAGTTCATCTTCTTTTACTAATTCATTCATTAAAACAAATAAACTTGTCTCTATGTCAGATTCATTAAAGTATGTTTTACAATGTTTACATTTATAATAATAGTATTTCTTACCATTAGGTTTTGTAGTAGCACTTCCACCTAAAAAACAACCACATTTAGAACATTTAAGTTTATTAGTAAATAGATAAGTAGCAGTTCTTTCATAATGCCTTGCATTTCTTTTCTTTTGATACTGACAACTTTCCCATTTTTCTTTACTAACTATTGGGGCAACTACATTTTCATAATAAGTAGGGTGCTTTGTTCTTCTCCCATTTATAAAATCTCCTTTATAAAGTTCATTTGATAATATCTTTTGAATAGTAGAATCATACCAATTAGTTTTACATAACACTTTTTCCTTATTATAGATATTAGCAATAGTTTGATGTGATTTTCCCTCTAAATATAAATCGAATATTCTCACAATAACATCTTTTGTAAGTGGATCTGGAACTAACTTTTTATCAATTCTTTTAAAACCTAGAGGAGTTCTATTTGGAATGTGTCCTGATTTTATGGCACCAACCATTCCAAATTTTGTTCTTTCAGAACATTTTTCAATTTCATTTTGAGATACACTTGTCATTATTCTCATAACCATTCTACCATTTGAAGTAGTAGTATTACTTTCATCTGCCATACAATCAATATCACATTCATAATCATTAACTGTTTTCATTAATTTTTCAATATCATAAACACTTCTTGTAAGTCTATCTAATTTAAAAGCAACTATGACATTAATATTTTTATTTTTAACATCACTCATCATTTCTTGATATGCTGGTCGTTTATCATTTTTAGCACTTATCCCAGCATCTTTATAAATTTTATAAATTTCATATCTTTTAAAATTACAAAACTCTTTTAATCTTTCTTCTTGTTCTTTTAGACTAAAACCTTCACGACTTTGTTCTTCTGTACTAACTCTTACATATATTCCTGCGATTTTCTTTTCTTCATTCATTATTTATCAACTCCTTTTCCATAAAAAAGGGAGTCAAAAATACTAGTTCAAACTAATACCTTTGACTCCTCTTAAATAAGTACATTTTTTTAATTGTTCTTGTTTTGGCATATAAGTACCTCACTTTCTAATAAAAGACAGATACTGCATTGCTTTTATTAGTTCTATACTTTAGACTTTTATTTTTGATTTGTCAATTACATATTTATGTAATTGTCTTAAATTTATGATAAATTCCTATTATAAGTTTACTTATGAATAATTCCT
>CAMLWC010000062.1 GCA_946488855.1 uncultured Mycoplasmatota bacterium | reverse complement strand
TTAAAAGAGTTTATCCATATTATAATTTAGATATGATTATTTCTATTGGTTTTAGAGTTAATTCTAAAAAAGCAATAAAATTTAGAACTTGGGCGAATAAATTAATTAAAGAATATATGGTGCAAGGTTTTGCATTAAATGACGATAGATTTATGAAAGCAAGAAAATCAGATCAAGAATATTTTAAAAGATTACTTGAAAGAATTAAATTAATTCGTACAAGTGAAAGAATGTTTTATCAAAAGATTACTGATATTTTTGCAGAATGTTCTATGGATTATGATAGAAATAGTGATATGGCTATAACATTTTATAAAACAATTCAAAATAAATTTCATTATGCTATTACAGGACAAACAGCAGCAGAAATTGTTTATAATAGAGTAGATTCTAAAAAAAATAATATGGGGCTTACTACTTGGGAAAATTCTCCTGATGGAAAAATATTAAAATCTGATTGTATAATTGCTAAAAATTATTTAGATGAAAAAGAAATAAAAAATTTAAATAATTTGGTAAACTTATTTTTAGATATTGCTGAGAATAATGCTGAAAGAAATATACCGATGTACATGAATGATTGGACCAACGAGGTAGAAAATGCTTTGAAATTATTTCATTATGAAGTATTAGAAGGAAAAGGAAAGATTTCACATAAGCAAGCAGTAGAAAAGGCAGAAAGTGAATATGAAAAATACAAAGTGATTCAAGATAAAAATTATATTTCTGATTTTGATAAATTATTAAATGAAGCAAAACAAATAGAAAATAATTAAAATTGTAATCAAAACTAATAAAAATTGATAGAGTTTAAAAATATTTTATTTTTAGGAGAAATATATGGATGTTATATTAGAAGTTAAAGAAAAATTAAAAAGAAAAAATCAAATATTATTTGACAAAAAAAGTCTTTTTTTACAAGATTTGATATTTTTAATAAGTGAGCAAAATCATAAAGTATTAACATTATGGGCTTTAGATTTAGCTCTTGAATTAGTTAATTATTTAGAAGAAAAATATCCAAATGAGGATAGATTTAAAATAGCTTTAGATAAAACTAGATTATGGTCACAAGGCGAAATTAAAATGCTTGAAGCTAAAATAGCAATTTTAAATTGTCATGCTGTAGCTAAAGAATTAACCAATAAAGAAGATATTGCTTTATGTCATGCTATTGGTCAAGCATGTGGTGTTGTTCATACAGTTGGTCATGCAATTGGACTTCCTATTTATGAATTAACAGCTATTGTTTACAAATATGGTATTTATAACTGTAAAGATAAATTAATAAATAGAAAAAAAGAATATATTGATAAAATATATTATTATCAAGAACATTATAAAGAATATAAAAAATGGGCTAAATTTTATAATTAAAGGAAAAATATAATGATGATAACAAATATTTTATTTGAAAAATATATTTTAATATATTTAATTATTATAAACTTGATAACTTTTATAGTGTTTGCTCTTGATAAAATTTGTGCTATAAAGAAAAAATGGCGATATAAAGAAATTTCTTTATTAGGATTATGTTTAGCTGGGGGAGCAATTGGTGGCTTTTTAGCAATGCATTTATTTAGGCATAAAACTAAGAAAAAACTTTTTGTAATTGGAGTTCCACTAATAATAGTAATCCATTTAGTTATTATTATGTGGTTTATAAAGTAATTTAAAAATGACTAAATTGTAATAACTATTACAATTTTTATTTGATATAATATTTAAAGGAGATGATAAAATGGGATATGTTGAAGCTATTAAAACAGCAATTTTAATTTTTCCTTTAATTGCTTTTTTATTTACATTACCATTTATTTTACATCAATATCATAAATATGGAGCAATTCACAAATTTCGAACATTAATTATTTATTCATTTATTTTATATATGATTACTGTTTATTTTTTAGTTATTCTACCACTTCCTAGTATAAGTGATGTAACTAAACCAGATAAAATAATGAATTTAATTCCATTTTCTTTTGTTGATGATTTTATAAATAAAAGTTCCTTTATTATAAATGACCCTAATACTTATTTACAAGCATTAACTAGTTCAAGTTTTTATGTTGTAGCTTTTAATATTTTAATGACTATACCATTTGGAATGTATTTAAGATATTATTTTAAATGTAGTCTTAAAAAAGTATTTTTCTTTAGTTTTTGTTTAAGTTTATTTTTTGAATTAACACAATTATCTGGATTATATTTTATTTATCCTTATCCGTATCGATTATTTGATGTTGATGATTTAATATTAAATACTTTAGGTGGTGTATTAGGCTATTTTGTAATGGGAATAGTTGATAACTTTTTACCAACTCGAGATGAAATAGATAAACAAGCAAAAGAATTAGGTAAAACAGTATCTGGTTTAAGAAGAATTACATTATTCTTTTTAGATATGTTTATTTTTATTATATTTACTATTTTTATAAGTATATTTACTAAAAAAGCTATTTATATTTCTTTTGTAATATATTATATTTTAATACCATATTTTAAAAATAATCAAACATTAGGTGGTAAATTTTTAAATGTTAAGCTAGACTTTCCTAATAAAAAATTAATAAGATTAATAATAAGAATAATAATTATTTATTTTTATTATTTTGTTTTGGTTTATTTTTTAGTAATAAGTTTATTTGCAATAATAAATTATTTGAATTTAAATACATTTATAACTTTTATTTTATATGTTTTAGTGTTATTAGGGGTATTTACTTTTTACTTAACAAATATAATAATAATTTTAAAAGATAAAACTATATTTTATGATAAGTTATTTAAAGTTACATATGAAAGTACAATTTTAATTGAAGAAGCAATTGATGATGAATTTGAAGATGATAAAAATGAAAAAAGAGAAAGTATTTAGAATATTAACTTTTATACTTATGATTTTAACTTTTATTGGAGCAGGATATGTATTACTAAATAAAGGACAGGTAAGTGCGGGATGTGCTGTCATTCCAAGTTTATTTTGTGCTATATTTTCTCAGTTGGCAGTTTATGAAAAATTTAAAAATAAATAGGAGATACATTTATGAAAAATAAAATACTTAATCCAATTATTATTTTTATGATTGGTTTAATATTAGGAATTGTTTCAAAATTGTTTGATATTTATACAGAAATATTAGGAAATTTATTTTCTGAATTTGCTATTTGGATATTATTTGGGGCTTTAATATCTATATATAGTAATAATAAAAAGAAGGCAATGATAAATGTTTTTTTATTTTGTATAGGTATGTTAATAACTTATTATTTAACAGCACATATTACTCATTCTGTATATGGTTGGACATTTATTAAAGGATGGACTATGTTTGCTTGTATTTCACCAATATTTGCATATTTCACTTGGATGGCAAAAGAAAGGGGGATTCTGCCTATAATAATCCGTTTAGGAATAATTGGAGTATCAGTATTTTCTAGTATATTTTTATTTACTTTTGATATATTTGATTTAATAATAAATTTAATATTAATATATTTTTTAT
>CAMLWC010000061.1 GCA_946488855.1 uncultured Mycoplasmatota bacterium | reverse complement strand
ATACTAAAAAATAGTATTAGTGATTTTTCACCAACACTATTTATTATAGAACCAAACTATCTAAAATTTAGATAGTTTTTTTGTTCAAAAAATATCATTTATTTTTCACTTTTTTTTATAATTTTTGTGATATAATTATAATGGTGGTAGGGATGCAAAAGACATTTAAAACTTTAGATGAGCAGATTGAAATATTAGAGTCGAAAGGCTTAGAAATTACCGATTATGAAAAAACAAAAGAAATTTTATTTAAAGAAAACTATTTTTTTATTAATGGATATAGACATTTATTAACAATAGCTAGTAATAATAACAGATTTGTTCCTGGGGCAACTTTTGAAGAATTATATGCTATATTTACTTTTGATAGAAGACTTAGAAATATAATGTTTAAAAATATAATGATTATAGAAAATAATATTAAATCGATTATTAGTTATCAATTATCCAAAAAATATGGACATAAAGAAAAAGATTATTTAAATCCTAAACATTTTAGATATGAAAGCTTTAAATTAAGTCAAGTTAATGATGTTATTAATAAAATGAAAAGGCAAATAAGATTAAATGGTAAACAACATAGAGCTACTAAACACTATATTAGTAATTATGGATATATTCCAATGTGGGTTTCAGTTAAAGTTTTATCTTTTGGTATAATTTCAGAACTGTATTCTATACTAAAATATGAGGATCAGGATGAAATAGCTGATTTTTATCACATAGATGCAGAAGAATTAAATATATATTTATATCTTTTGTCAAATTATAGAAATTTGTGTGCTCATGAGGATATTTTATATGACCATACAACACAAAGGAGTATTCCAGATAATAGATTTCATCAATTTCTAAATATTCCAAAAGTAGAAGATGAATATATTTATGGTAAAAATGATTTTTTTGCAGTTTTGATAATATTGAGACAAATGTTAGGTGATGGGGAATTTCATGATTTGATAAATGAAATAGGTTATGAAATAGATATTTTAAATGGTAAAATCAAATCTGTTGATACTAAATCAATTTTAAATAAGATTGGTTTTCCAGATAATTGGCGTGAATTAGAAAATATAGATTGAAAGGGTGATTAATTTGAAAAATAAAATAATTTATATATGTTCAGTTATTATATCATTATTTGTTGGAATAAGTGGAACTTTGTTAGTTATTTATTATATTCCTAGTAATGATGATGGTCAAAAAGTGGTACAAGAAGTAACAATTACAGAAAGTGATACTATAGCACCAGCTGTAAATAAAGTTTATGATTCTGTGGTTACTGTATTAAATTATGGTAATCAATTACAAGCAACTGGAACTGGTTTTGTTTATAAAACAGATGATAAATATGGTTATATATTAACTAATAATCATGTTATTAGTGGATCTAAGAAAATAGAAGTTACTAATACAGAAAATGTAACTGTTGAAGCTACATTATTGGGTAGTGATGAATATGCTGATTTAGCAGTTTTACGTGTTGATAAATCATTTGTTATACAAGTTGCCACTTTAGGTAGTAGTACTGATTCTGAGATAGGTGATACTGTTTTTGCAGTAGGAACTCCCGTTGATGTTAAATATGCTGGTTCTGTAACAAAAGGTATTATTTCAGGTAAGAATAGAATGGTTAATGTTACTTTGGATGATGGTGGTGCATTTATGATGGAAGTTATTCAAACTAATACTGCTATTAATCCTGGTAATAGTGGCGGACCATTAGTAAATATTAATGGCAAAGTAATTGGTATAAATACTTTAAAATTAGTTGAAGATGAAATAGAAGGTATGGGTTTTGCAATTCCAATTGAAATGGCTACATCTGTTTTAGATAGACTTGAAAATGGTGAAGAGATTGAAAGACCATTATTAGGTGTTAGTATGGTTGATGCCAATAATGATTACGCTTTATTTAGTTATAAAATTTATTTAGATAAAGATTACGAAAAAGGTGTCGTAGTAGTTGATGTAGAAAAAGATTCACCTGCTGGAGAGGCTGGATTAAAGAAAGATGATGTTATTTTGAAAATAAACGATGTTGAAATAGAAGATAGTACTCATTTAAAATATATTTTATATAAATATAGTGTTGGCGATACTATTAAACTTGAATATGAAAGAGATGGAAAAACTAATATTGTAGAAGTAAAATTGAATAAAGCAATTTAGGTCATTAATTGACCTTTTTTTATGACAAAAATAAACTATTATCATAAAATAACATGAGGAGGATAACTTATGGATTATAAAATAGTTATAGATGCTGGTCATGGTGGAGATGATCCAGGTGCAAGTGGCAATGGTATAATAGAAAAAGATTTAAATTTAAAAATATCTAATTATATGTATGATAGGTTTAGAGAATTAGGTATTCCTGTTAAAATAATTAGAAGTACTGATGAAACAATAAGCCCTACTGAAAGAGTTAATAGAGTATTAGATGCATTTGGTAATAGTAACGATGTAATAGTAGTTTCTAATCACATAAATGCAGGAGGTGGGGAAGGTGCAGAAGTAATATATGCACTAAGAAATAAAGATACTTTATCTAATTTAGTATTACAAGAATTAGCTAAAGAAGGGCAAAAAATAAGAAAAGCATATCAAAGAAGATTACCTAGTGATACATCAAAAGATTATTATTTTATGCAAAGAAATACTGGTATAACAGAGCCAATTACTGTTGAATATGGTTTTTTAGATACTGAAGCAGATGCAAATAAATTAAAAAATAATTATATAGATTATGCAGAAGCGGTAGTAAGGGCAGTATTAAATTATATAGGATATACTGAAGGATCTAATAATACATATACGGTAAAAAAAGGTGATAGTTTATATAGTATAGCTAAAAAATATAATATTAGTGTAGAAGAATTAAAAGCAGCAAATAATTTATCAAGTAACTTATTAACAATAGGTCAAGTTTTAGTAATACCTGAAGTAGAAAAGCAACCAGAAGATTATACTATTTATACAGTACAAAAAGGAGATACATTATATGGTATAGCTAATAAATATAATACTACTGTGGATAAAATAATTGAATATAATAATTTATCTTCTACTGTTTTAAATGTAGGTCAACAAATTTTAATACCAAATGTTTATACTGAAAATGATCAATATGATACTTATGTAGTAGAAAAAGGTGATAGCTTATATAAAATAGCTAACGAATTTAATACAACAGTAGCTGAATTGATGAAAATAAACAATTTAAGTAGTAATTTATTAAGTATAGGTCAAAAGATATTAATACCTAAAAAACAATCAAGCAATGAATTTGAATATATTGTAAAAGCAGGCGATAGTTTATATAGTATAGCTAATAGATATAACACAACAGTAGATGAAATAAAAAAATTAAATAATTTGTCAAGTAATTTATTAACAATAGGTCAAATACTTAAATTACCAACACAAGAAAATAATACTTATATAGTAAAAAGTGGTGATAATTTATATAGTATAGCTAATAAATATAATACAACAGTAGATGAAATAAAGAAAAAAAATAATCTAACTAGTAATTTATTAACAATAGGCCAAGTTTTAATAATTTAAAAACATCTAATTTAGAAGAAAACGGCTCTTTGTCAAATAGTGTTGGTGGAACCAAAAACTGATGATAATGAGTAATT
>CAMLWC010000060.1 GCA_946488855.1 uncultured Mycoplasmatota bacterium | reverse complement strand
AAAATATATCTAACAACGAAAAGAAAGATCTTGCTTGTGAAATCATTATTGAACTCGGAGACAAAGAATATTGGGATACTAAAGATGAAATTTTTAAAAAGAAAATGACAAATGTTTATACAAAACAAGCCCACGATTTAGAATTGCTTGTTCCAAATTTTAAAGTAGCTAGTGCAATTATTCATTATGATGAAACTAGTCCACATATGCATATTGTTGGTGTTCCAATTAAATATAAAAATAAAAATGGTATGGAAAAACAAGTCGGTAAATCTGATGTATTCACAAAAGAATCTTTAAAAACATTACAAGATAAAATGCGAACATTATGTATTGAAGAATTTAATCAAGAATATAATTTAGATCATTCACTAAAGCAAAAACAAAAAGGTAGAAATAAAGACATTCATATATCTGATATGGATAATTATATTCAAATGAAAAAGCAAATTGAAAAGAATAATGAAAACTTAAAACAGGCAAACAAAAAATCCTTAGAATTAAAACAAAATTCTAAAGAAATAAAGGATACAATTGATAAATTAAAAATATCTAAACTTAATAAAGATAATTATATTTTGTCAAAAGAAGATAAAGATTCTATTACCCGCTTTATCAATAAAGTTGATAGTACAAATAAAGAATATGATAAAATACAAACTCTATCTAACACATTAGTTAATGCTAATGAACAATTAAAAGATAAGAATAATAAGATTAAAACTCTTACCGAAAATAATAAAGCACTTAATTTAAGAGTTGAATCTTTAAATAATATCATTAAAGAAAAAAATAAAGAAATATCTAGATTAAATTCTATTATTACTGATATAAAAAGTACACTCAATTATTGGAAAGATAAATTTGATAAACTAATGACATTCTTATATAGTAAATTACACAATTGGTACGATAAAGACGATAAATATATTAATGTAGTTAATGATATGTATGAAGATAATGTTTTAGATGATGAAGATATTAAAGATTTAGATTTAAGCAATGAAAAAGACGATTTTGAAATATAATAAATCATCTTTTTTTAACTACCACTACTTTTATAATATTTAAGTCCCCAATTCCAAAACTTTACTGCAACAAACCAAAGTAAAATTGCAATAATTGGTGCTATAAACGAAAATATTCCATAATCTCTATTTAATAAATAACTTGCTGGAAAAAATGATACAAATGCAAAAGGTAAAATAAAAACTAAGATAAATTTTATAAAGTTATTGTAAACACTAAGTGGATATTCTGAAAATTTATACATTGTAAATGCACTCCACATAATCTCATTCGAGTCCATTACCCAAAACGATGTTACACATAATATTGTAATAATTGCTCCAATGATAATTCCGCCAATTAAGGTTATAAATAAAATGAATAATATTGTTTGAAGATTTATTATTATGTTTAACTTAATTAACGATATGATTGATACAGTTAATCCTATAACAATATAACCAAATGCAGTCAAGGATTGAGATTTAGACATAATACTTATTATTGGGTGTATCGGTCTAAGAAGTATTAAATCAAAAGATCCATCTTTAATATAATGCGGTCCAACTTCATACATTTCATCAAAAAGCAAATCAACATATCCTAAAGCAATATTTAATAAGCCAAATAATAATAGCACTTCATAAAAGTTCCATCCATTTATAGAATTTGTATTTTTAAAAACGATAATTATAAAAATTATCTCTATAAGTTCATAAAGTATTTGTGAAATCATACCAACTATAAAATCAACTCTGTATTCCACCATTGATTTAATGGAAGCTATAAACATCATAAAATATAGTTTTATATTATATATAATATTACTCATCTTACCCTCCATAAATAGTAACGTTCTTTATTGATTTTTTATAAATCAATTTAGATGTAATATAAAGAATTATAATCCACATTACTTGTCTTAATAATATGATTAGTATAGCATTATAAGAATTCATACCTAATAAGGTTGTAATTGGGCTATATATTAAATCAGCAAATGGAAGAATATTTATAATTTTAATTGCAAAGTTTGGAAAAAATTCTATTGGAGCAATCTGACCTGATAGTATTGTAACTAAAGCCTTTTTTAAAACTTGCAATCCCCAACCAGATGTTGTATAAAATGTCATCAATCCAAATATAAATTCTATGAAGAAAATTATAATTACAGATAATGAAGTTATTACCAAGAAAAATAAAATATTTATTAAATCAAATGATAATTTAATTTTAAATAATATTATCAATATGATAAATGTTGGTATAGAAATTACTATAAGTTGCCTTAAAACTCCCCCTAATTTATAACAAAAGAAATATCTTATGTAATCAATTGGATATAATAATTCCATATTTATTCTGCCGTTTTTAATACTGCTAGACATATATTCATTAATTCCCCAAGTCATAATATGACCAAGAGAATATGCAAGAGCATAATAAATGATTAAATTAGATAAGTTCATTCCATTTATAGTTCCGTTATTCCCATATATTGCACGCCAAATAAATATCATAACTGAAACTTCAATAATTCTATTAACAACTGATAAAATATTATCGACTGTATATACAAAACCTTTTTTAAATGAAGCTTTTATTACTCCAAGATAATTAATCAACATCAATATTACCCCTATATATTTCTTTTAAAATTTCTTCCATTTTTGCTTCATTTGTTTCTACATTTAAAATTGTGTAATATTTTTTGAACTTTTCAATAATTTCAATTATTGAAATTTTATCTTGATTAAATTTAATCTTTATATAATTTTTACTTTCCTCTGCAACTTCTATTCCATCTAATTTTATTTTATTAATAAATGAAATGGTTTCTTTTTTGAAAATTGTTAAAAAATCATTGTTAGAATATTTACTTCTGAATGAATTTATGTTTCCATCATAAATGATTTTACCTTTATCTATTAAGATTATTCTATCACATAATTCTTCTACATCTTTAACGTCGTGCGTAGTTAAAATAATAGTTGTATTAAATTCTTTATTATATTCTTTTATAAAATTCCTTATATTTTCTTTCACTAAAACATCTAATCCAATAGTGGGTTCATCTAAATAAACGACTTTAGGTTTATGCAAAAATGTTGCAGCAATTTCGCATTTCATTTTTTCCCCTAAACTCAAATTTCTAACTTGTTTATTTAATAATTCTTTTAATTCGAGTTTTTCTACAATCCAGTTCAAGTTTTTTTCATAATCTTTTTGGGTCATTTTATATAAATTTCCAATTAACTTAAAAGATTCAAAAACTGGTAAATCCCACCATAGTTGTGTCTTTTGCCCAAATACGGCGCCTATTTGAAAGTTATTTTGTATTCTATTTTTATAAGGAACAATTCCATTAACCTTTATTATCCCATTTGTAGGTGTAAGTAAACCACTAAGCATCTTAATTGTTGTACTTTTCCCTGCACCATTTTCACCAAGATATCCTACTATTTCACCTTGATTTATTTTAAATGAAATGTTATTAACTGCAGTAAATTTTTTGTATTTTGGGTTAAATATATGATTTATGTAACCTATTAAGCCACCTTTATGATCCGATATTTTATACTCTTTTGAAATTCCACTAACTTCTATAATACTCATTGATATCACCTAAATATAATTTTATCATAAAATTGCCCATTTTTTTATTTTAATTAACCAATAAT
>CAMLWC010000059.1 GCA_946488855.1 uncultured Mycoplasmatota bacterium | reverse complement strand
CATGGTGGATACCTTTATACACGGTGCAATAAAACAAGTGAGAAAGCCTTATAATATAAGGGTTTTTGAATTTTTTTTTAAAAATAATATTATTTAAAAAATCATTTTTTTAAAGATCTTTAATAAAAAAGGTCTTTTTTTGTTTGTCTGAATAAAAGAAGGGGGTTGATATAATGGCAAATAAAATTTTAAAAGTAGGAACGTTTTTTAGTGGTATCGGAAGTCCAGAAAAGGCTTTAGAAAGGTTAAAACAAGAGGAAGTTATTAATGATTATAAGATAGAATTTTTTTCAGAAATAGATAAAGATGCTATTAAAAGTTATTGTGCTATTCATAATATAAATGAAGAATTAAATTTAGGTGATATTACAAAAATAAGAGGCAAGGATTTGCCATATTGTGATTTATGGATTGGTGGATTTCCATGTCAGGATATTTCTTGTGCTGGCAAAATGCGAGGTTTTATTTTTGAAAGCGAAACAAGATCAAGTCTTGGTTGGGAGATGATTCGATTATTAAAAGAAGTAAAGGAAAAACCAAAATATGTAATATTTGAAAATGTTGCCAGTATAACAAGCAAAAAATTTAAAGATACTTTGGATTTATTTAAATTAGATTTAACTAATATGGGTTATACTCTTTATGATAATGTTTTGAATGCTGTTAATTTTGAAATACCTCAAACTAGAAGAAGGTATTTTTTAATTGCTATTTTAGGCAAACACGAGAAGTTTAGTTTTCCAGTAGGACAACCTACAAATATAAAATTTAAAGATTTTTTAGACAAAAGTGTAGATGAAAAGTATTATTATACAGATGATACATTTCAAAAGAATGGTAATAAATATGTATTAAAGAATAAGAAAAGAAAAGATATAAATTATGTTATTGATATAGAAAAATTGCTAAGTGGTGGAGTTTGTGGTATTGATACTCACTCTAAATTTCATCAATCACAGAGATTATTTTCAGAAAATGGGTATGCACCAACAATTACAGCAAGTAATACAGCAGATAATGCAAAAGTTGTAGTAGAAAGTGAGGTTTGTTAATGAGAGTTAGAAAAATCACATCAAAGGAAGCATGGAAATTAATGGGATTTTCAGAAGAGGATTATTTAAAAGCTAGCAAAGTTTGTTCAGATACTGCATTATATAAACAAGCTGGAAATTCTATTGTAGTGAATGTTATTTATGAAATTTTAAAAGCATTGCTTAAAAGAAATTATGAACTTAGAAGTTTTGGATAATAAAAAATCAATCCTGTACTAGCGATTGATTGTTCTTCAATATTTTTCTTCTTTTAATAGTAAATTTGTATTATTATGATTTTCGTTTATTATAACTTGAATTAAGTGCTTAAAGTCATCTGGTAAGCATAAATTAATTTTATAGATTTTTTTGTTCTTTAATATTATTCGCCAAGTATAACTCAAATTAAATTTTGATAAAGCAATTTTATAATTGAAATCATTGTACTGTATAATAATAGTAATAAAATCAATAATTGCATCGGGTTTATAGTTTGTATTTAAACAACAATCTATAGTTTTAAGATTTTGCTCTTTACAATATTTACTAGCAAAACTAAAACTATTTAAAATTAAATCCTGATATTCTTTATTAACTTCTTGCGTATATATTTCTATTTCTGAATTTTTATTTAATGCTTTGATAATATCTTTTAATTCATTGTTATTTGCTTGCAATATATCAATATAATTATTAGCAAATTTTAGTAGACTAATTATTTGATTTGAAGTAAGAGAACTGCAAATTGATTTTATAAATTCATCTCTATCATTGTTTGATCTCTCAAAAAAACGCATTCGGCTATTATTATAATTATATTTAGAATATTCAATATAATAGTATTTGTTTATGCCATGTAAGGCTTTTAAAATATAACTTTGAATATAATACTTGATTTCTTTTATTGCATCAATATCATCAAAATAATTTCTCATCATATTTGGATAAAGTAATCTTTTTATTTGTTGATTTTCTAAAATTTGCAACAATCCGTAATATAAGTTTTCACGCTCTGAATCTAATAATTCATTTAATTCATAACATAATAAATTTAAATAATTTAAGAAATGTATTGTCCAATTATTTAAACACATTTTCTCTAATTTTTTAGGAAATTCATAATTGTTTATTAGTAGCATAATTAAATCTGCATACAATAGTTTACTGCTATAAAGTTTTTCTTTTATAAAAGTAATAACATCATTATTTTTTTTATCAGTATCAATATAATTTAGATAGTAGTATTCATCATCTAAATCATTATTGGCATTAAACTGTTCAATATCAATATTTTTAAGTTTAGATGTTATTTTATTATAAAAATTTGTTTCTGAATAATCTTCATTAAAAATACTTTTTATAATTTTATCATCTTCTAATAATATTGGAATAATTAATGTTATATTTTTGGAATTAATTTGTTTTTGTTTGTTTAACCATTTAAAGAACTCATTAAATCTAAGTGCTATTTTTTCAATTTCTTTTGTTTTTGATGATTTAAAATCTTTATAAGTGCTCATAATATTAAAGATTGTTACACCATAAATAAGATTTAAATTTTCAATTGTTTTTTTCATTTTATCTCCTCACAATTTTTACAGGAACAAGTTGTACCTATATTTAAATATTTTAAAAATAGTGAGATACAATAATAGACGAAGTTAGAGGTGGGTGATAAAAGGTGAAAATAGTTGTTAACGACTATACTCCACAAGAGATAGTAAAGCTACTTCGTGAAGCGACTGATCTAACACAAAAAGAGTTCGGAAAAACTATTAATAGATCAGAACGTAGCGTTCGTACTCTTGAAAGTGGAACTAGACATTTAACCGTTGAAACTTTACTTAACATTGCAAATACCCATAACTTTAAAATCATCATAGAGAAAGAAGATAAGTTCGATGAATAAATCTTCTTTTTTTGTATCTCAAATAATACTATATCATATAAATCACCACCTTAAAAAAATAAGTAGTACAGTGATTACTGATTAGTTTTTACGTAGTATTTATATCGGTAAAAACATCAGTTTGATTGTACTACTTTTCTATTGATAATTTTAGACCATAGAAGCCGAAAAGTCAATGTCAACATCAAAACCTATTAATATATTTAGTAGGTGGTGTTGATGAAAAATGTAAATTCAAGAGATACAGAAACAAGATTTGCTGATTTAAGATTAGATAATGATTTAAAACAAAAAGATGTTGCTAAAATATTAAATGTTTTAGAGAATAACTATTCAAAATGGGAACGAGGCATAACTGACATTCCATTAGGCAAAAGTAATGAATTGGCAAATTATTATAATTGTAGTCTTGATTATTTATTTGGATTAAGTGAATATAATACAAAAAAGGTTAGAAAAGAGATTAATCTTAAATTGCTTTGTGAAAGATTATACAAATTAAGAAAAGATCATAATTTGTCGCAAGAACAGTTGAGTAGCGCAATTGGTTTTCATCAAAGAACATACTCACATTATGAAGATGGTAGTAGAGTACCGACTAGTTTCAAAGTGTATTATATATCACTTTATTATAAAGTATCATTAGATTATCTTGTTGGTAAATCTGATGATAAAAGTGTAGGTTAGGACAGTAGATTTATTATAAATCTATTGTCCTTTTTTTGTTTATATTGACATATATTATAAAATGTACTATAATGTACTTATTCAAT
>CAMLWC010000058.1 GCA_946488855.1 uncultured Mycoplasmatota bacterium | reverse complement strand
ATTTTATGGGTAGATCAGCAGACATTGATGATGTTATTACTAACTTTCTAGGAGGTCTTATAGGATATGCAATATTTTATGGATGTAATAAACTTTTTGCGAAGAAGAACTTCTGGAAAAAGTTTATAAAAAATTAAAATATAATTAGATTACAATTTATTGATTAGATTATCTTAGTTGATAATCTTTTTGCTTGTTTTTAATTTGGCATAATTTTGTGCTATAATTATATAGCTGGTAGGAAGTGATTATTTTGAAAACAATTTTGATCGTTGAAGATGATAAAGATATAAATGAAATGCTACAAAAGATATTAAAAATGAATGGATACAATATTAAAACTGCATATTCTGGAACGGAAGCGTTACTTCTTCATAATAGTGATGTGGATTTAATAATTTTAGATTTAATGTTGCCTGGCAAGAGTGGAGAAGAAATTATTAATGAATTAAAGAAAACAAAAAATGTTCCAGTTATTGTTACGAGTGCTATTAATGATATAGACACAAAGTTAGATTTATTTAATTTAGGTGCAGATGACTATGTAACAAAACCATTTAATAATGATGAGTTACTTGCACGTATTAAAGTTCATTTGAAACATAATTCTAGAAACCAAGATGAAGTATTAAAAATAGGTGATATAGAATTAAATCCCAAAACTTATAAAGTCGTATGCAATGGTTTAGATATTACTTTGTCTAAAATAGAATTTGAAATATTAAAATTACTAATGAAAAATAATAATCAGGTTGTAACAAAGAGTGTTCTATTCGATACAATTTGGGATACAATGGATTCTGCTGATGAAAATACCCTTAATGTTCATATTAGTAAAATTAGAAACAAACTAAAAAAAGCTAATTCAAATAAAGATTACATAGAAACTATTTGGAGTGTTGGATATAAATTTAAAAATTAAGGAAAATTTAAGGATTGTGTTAAGAATTTCTTAACACTTTTTTTGTATAATGGTATCAGAAAGGGAGATGTATATGCAAGAAATAGTGTTGCAAACAAATAATTTAACAAAAAAGTACAAAGATTTTGTTGCTTTAGATAATGCTACTATAACAATTCATAAAGGCGATATTTATGGACTTATTGGTAGAAATGGTGCTGGTAAAACAACATTAATGAAAACCATTACAACTTTAACAAATAAAACAGGAGGAAGTTTTTCTTTGTTTGGTAGTGAAGAAGAACTAACTGAATCTAAAAGGAGAATTGGATGTTTAATTGAAAGTCCTGCATTTTTTGATAATCTTACTGCTTATCAAAACTTAAAATATTATTCCATTCAAAAAGGAATTGTAGATGAAAAACAAATTGATAAAGTTTTAAAAACAGTAGATTTGTATAAAGAAAGAAATAAAAAATTTAAAAAGTTTTCTCTAGGAATGAAGCAAAGATTAGGTATTGCTTTTGCTATATTAGATAATCCAGATTTTATTATTTTAGATGAACCTATTAATGGACTTGATCCGATTGGTATTAAAGAAATAAGAGATACATTAAAAAGATTAAATGAGGAAGAAAAAATCACTATTTTAATATCTAGTCATATTCTATCCGAATTATATTTAATTGCGAATCATTTTTGCTTTATTGATAAAGGAAGAATTATTAAAGATGTATCAAAAGAAGAGCTTGATTTAGAATGTAGTAAATGTATTGTAATAAGAACTAAAGATGTTAAGAAAGCAACTGTTGTATTAGAAAAAGAATTATCTACTACAAATTATAAAGTCATTGATAATACAGAAATAAGGCTTTATGATTATTTAGAAAACTCTGCCAAAGTAAATAAAACATTATTATCAAATGATATTGAGATAATGGGAATTTATGAATCTGGAATTTCATTAGAAGATTATTTCGATTCTTTAATAAAGGAAGGTGCTAAATAATGTTAAATATCATTAAATCGGATTTATATAGAGTATTTAGAGGAAAGGCAATTTATATTGCTATAATATTTATACTTTTTTTAGCAGCAGTTAGTTGTTTTTCCATGAGTCCAGGACATATTGGAATTACTAGTTCATCAGAAGAACAACAATTAGTTGAAGATGAGGAAATATTAAACAAAGTATATGAAACAGATTCTATCTTGGAAACAAGAGAACTTATGAAAGAATATGGGGCATATCCATTAGATAAAGAACAATTAGGTGCAAATGCTAATCTTTATTACTTTTTTATCATTGTTGTTGTGATTGTGTTAGTTACAGACTTATCTAATTCTACAGCTAAAAATACATTATCATCAGCAATTTCAAGAAAAAAATATTATATGTCTAAATTAATTACTTGTATAGGTCTTGGAACATTTTTAGTTTTAATTAATAATTATGGTAGTTATCTTATTAATTTAATTATGAATGGAAAAGAATTTTCAGCAGGACTTTTAGAGATAACAAAGCTAACAATACTACAATTACCAATTTTATATGGTATAATAAGTATGTTAGTATGTATTGGTTTTTGTTTTAGAAAAACAGGAACATTTAATAGTATTACAATACCATTAATTATGGTGATACAATTAGTTATTATGGGAGTGGCAACATTATTCCACTTTGATGCAAATAATATTTTAAATTATGAATTTCAATATATTATAGGTAATTTAGTATCAAATCCAAGTAATACATATATACTTAAAACCTTAGTTTTGGCTGTATTCTATATTATAACATTTAATGTAATTGGATATAGAGTATTTAGAAAAACAGAAATAAAGTAGAAAGGTAGTGAGCGTATGGAAATAATATTAGTAATTTTTGTTATTATTATTTTATTTCTAGTTTGCTATCTTTTTTTTATGAAAATGGAATTAAGAAGGATAAAAAAAGAATTAGATTTAGTTTTATCGAGGAAAACAAATGGATTAGTTCATACTGAATTTACATCAAAAGAAATTCATGATTTGGTAGAATGTATTAATACTCATTTAACTGAAATAAAAAGTAAGGAAAGTAAGTTAGAAAGAAAGAATGCTAATTTTGTTAAAATGATAAGAAATATATCTCATGATTTACGTACTCCTTTAACTTCTTCTTTGGGATATGTTAGTTTAATGTTAGAATCTGATATAACAGAACAAGAAAAAATTAAGAATCTTAAAATAGTGGAAGAAAGGTTAAAACGATTATCAGAATTAATTGATTCTTTCTTTGAATTTTCTAAAATACTTTCTAATGATCAGATTATAGAATTAGATGAAATCAATTTAGTTGCTGTGATAGAAAAAGCAATTTCTAATCATTATGAAGATTTTTCTAAAGATAATAGAATGATAGATTTTAAAACAAATAAAAGAAAAATCAAAATAAAATCTAATGAAGTAATGCTTGTTAGAGTTTTTGATAATTTAATTAGAAATGCTTATAAACATAGTAACGGAAATTTAGATATAGAAATTAATCAGACTAATGATAAAGTTAAAATAAAATTTATTAATGATTTACTCTATAATGATTTAGATGTAGATAGAATTTTTGATGAGTTTTATACAGTTGATATATCTAGGACAAAAGGAAATACTGGTTTAGGACTTGCTATTGCAAAAGAATTTGTAGAACAATTAAAAGGAAAAATAAAGGCTGATAAGAAGAACAATAAGTTAATAATTACTATTATATTTTAAAAAAATTAATTTAGCACATAATAAGATTATCAAGTTAAAAATGGTAATCTTTTTCTTTTACTTACAAAACT
>CAMLWC010000057.1 GCA_946488855.1 uncultured Mycoplasmatota bacterium | reverse complement strand
CAATAACTTTTGCTAAATTTTCTTGACTTAAACCTTTATCTTTTCTAAATTTTTTTAATCTTTCTCCAAAATCTTTTTTATTAAATTCAGCCATGAAATCACATCCTTTAATAAAATACATATTACACTTATAATTATACCATTTTTTAACAGCCATTTCAACCTTTGAAATAGCTATACCCTTTGAAACCAAAGGAGTACATTGAATTTAATATAAAAATATGCTATAATTAATATAACTTTATAGTAAAAAGAATGGCTAAAATCTTAATTAATTAGTCTATTCCACAGGCGTAATGCTTGCTGTTCAATGATTGAATCTAGGCATTACGACTGCCTAGACTATTTATATACAAGATTTAAGTTAATAGCTTATTTTCTCGTATTATTATCATTGAATTTTTACTTAAAGAATTTATTAACGGGAGAATACGCTATGAAACATCTAATGTGTTTAGGTGGACGGTAGTCCTGGTGGATAAAGTCCATTTATTTTAGAAAGTAGCCATTCGGCTATTGGGGGAACAGTTACCCCCAATTCTTATGTAAAATTATTGAAAATTAGATAAATTTATTGTATAATTAAATTAGTTAATCTAGTCTAGTCGTAATAGTTAGATTAATGAAATACTTTAAGGATTAAGACTTAAAGTAAAAAACACGGGGTTAAGCGCATTCTCCCGTGTTTTTTTATAAAATCTGCAATAAGTGCATTATTTTATAAAATGTAGCATATTTTTATAAAATTATATTAAAGATTAGTATTTAATTAGTAGTTTACAACAATAAATCTGCATAATGTGCATTTTTTACTGCATATAGTGCAGATTTGTTATTTTTGAATAGTTAACATAAAATTGCTATATTAGTATTGTATTCAGAATTTATTTTGTGGAGGGGATATAAATGCAAAAGAATATCAATATAGTCATTAAACCTAAACAAATTATAACTATATTTAATATTCTTCGTGATATAGGTTTAAATACTAGTCATAGAGGTGCAAAGTATATTAATAAAGCTGTTCAAATATTGATTCTTGCTGATAACGATATGATAAAAGCTAAAGATGTTTATACTAGTATTTCTAATTACTATGACAATATTACCCCAAAACAAGTGAAAAATGATATAACTTATACTCTAAATAGCAGAGTAGAAGAAAAAACTGAGAAGAACTTTAAAAGAGTTTTTGGGTTTGAATATGACCAGTATTATTTTACTAATAAAATAATTATTGAAGAAATTGCTAGAATTATTAAATTAGAAAATAAATCATAATTTATAGTTCTTCTTTTATCTTCCTAGTATCAATCTCAAGTATTTTACATATAGCCATTAGTTCAAAATCTTTTACAATTCTTTGTCCTTTTTCTATTAAATAAATATCATTTGGATATAAAGTTACACCTAATAACTCAAGTTTATTAGACAATTTTTCAAGTGATAAATTATGTTCAATTCTGCTATTGTGAATAACTGTTCCAGAAATATTACTTTTGTTTTTATATTTATTCATATAGATTCCACCTTTTTATAATTTTTTTAATATTCTATTGATATTATCATGGAATTCATGTTAATATATTATGAGAGTCATAATAAAGAGAGGAAGGTATAATATGAATAAAAAAATAAAAATTACGGATTTTATAGATAATTCATTACTAGATACAATTTATAGGGAAAGAGAAGATAGTTTATATCAGCATACAAAAATTGATAATGAGAATATAATAGAATTAACTAAAAATTTACCTATAACTTATGAAGATTTATTAGTAGCCATTAAGAATTTACCACCTCATTTTAATAATACTAGAGAATTTATTTTAGAAAGATTAGAAGGATACATAGAAAGACAATGCTGTTTAAATGCTTATGATAATGAAAGATTTTATAAAAACGGATTTTGTGATGGGGTTCAACTAATATTAGAAATACTGAAGTTTGAAAATAATATTTAACAAAATCATGATTAAAAAATATATAATCGTAATTATTGATAATTACTACTATTTATGATACTATAAGTGTAATATAAAATAGTAAGCTTTGTAGGTGATACAGTTGAAAAATAAAAAAGTTTTAAAAAGAATAACTATTGTTTTATCAATAATACTAATATTACTAGATATATATTTATATATGAAAATGAAGTTTACATGGTTAGAAATTGGTTCGACTCATCATCAGTATGAAAATGCTAGTTTAATAATAGGAGGATTATTTAGATTTGGTCTACTAATATGGGGGATATTACTGATACCAGTAGTTTGGTTAGAGTATTTATTAATAAATTTATTAATGAAAATCTATAGAAAGTTTGATAGTTTAAAAAGAATATTATTATATTTAATAACATTAATTGTAATAATACTATTACTAATTTTATTTATAAAAACAATATCATTAATCATTATAACATTATTATGATGAGTAATTTATTAGGAGGATTAGTGTGAAAAGTAAAGTTTTTAAATTAATATTTAAAATTTCTTTTTTACCTTATATAATATTAATATTAATTTCATTATATTATGCTATATTTGGTTATGATGTTTATACGTGGATTTTACCTACATATGTAAAGACAATATATGGAATAGAAGCTTTTATCAATACAATAACGTGGAACTTTTTAGGCCTATGTATTATTCCTATTATACCTATTATTGCATTGTACCAAATTATATATATATTATTATTTATAATACGAAAGAACAAACAAAAATAAAATTGTTATAACGATTAAACCAAAAACTAAAGCAAAAATTTTTCTTCTTTGTCAAGAAGGAACGTCCCTATTGGCAATATTTATAAAAATGGAGGTAATATATGTATTATATTTTGTATATTTTTGCAATAATATTTATAGTAGTATCAATTATGGTCAGTATACTAGATGTTAAGAAAAGAAAACTTGTTGGATTTAAAAAAATTATAACCGTATGTGTATATCTATATTTTGGAATTATGATGGCACTATTTTGTATTTTAATTTCAATTAATAGTATGATAGGATTATTAATATTTATACATCTTGTTTTAATTGTTTTATTATTTAATTTAAAAGATAAGAAAAATATATTGACATTGGTGGCTTTAATAATTATTTGTATTAGTTCAATAATATTAATTATAAATAATCTTATTAAAGTAAATTTATATAATGATTATATAATATATCTTATAGTTATATGTGTTTACTTTATCCCTGCATTAGCATATATTGATAGAAGAAAATATATTGTAAATAAAATAAAAACTTGTACTAAAGAAATTGATGCAACGATTATTAAGGTTACTAAATCTTATGAATATAGTTCATCAACATTTCATTCACCAGTTCCAATATATATTCCAACTTTTGAATTTTATTTAGACGATAAAAAACATACTTTTAAAGATACTAACCATATATATTCTAGAAGAAAATTCATTGTTGGAAGTAAAGTAAAGTTATTTATTAATCCTAATGGTGTTAAATTTAATTATCCTGATGGATCTGACGATATATTTTTTCCTATCAGTGAACATGACAGAAGCCTAACTTTTGTAGTATATTTCTGGTATATTCTTTCAATTATTCTGTTTTTAATCATTATATTTGGATAAGTTAAATACAGATATAATCATTATATAAAATTTTTTGTCAATATATAACAATATTTATACTACACGAATTATGCACGAGCAAAAATTAAAAATGCTTTAATATCAAGAGCTAGAGAGTTTGTACGATTATCCTGCCCACCAAT
>CAMLWC010000056.1 GCA_946488855.1 uncultured Mycoplasmatota bacterium | reverse complement strand
ACATTTTTTGCTTGCTCAAAATGTGCCATAAAATACTGTACATTTTATCATAAAAGTTTAATTTTCTTTTATAGTATTGTCAAATTTTATATTTTCAATGTCAACTATATTTTTATTACCATCAAACTCTAATTTAAAACTTTCACAATAATTAAAGTATCCATCCAACAATACATTATTATTAAAACTATATCTTAATTTATTATCAACAATATTTATATCACACCATTTTTTTAGTAAATATGAAATTGCAGTAGCATGACTAACAATGACAATTCTCTTATTTTCATGTAATTTTAATATTTGCATAATAGTAGAATACATTCTTTCTCTAACTTCTTTTTGACTTTCACCATTGCCAATTTTATAATTTTCATCTAAAAATTGTTTTTTTTCAAAATTTTCTGGTAATTGTTCCCAAGAATCTATGCCAAATTTTCTTTCACCTAAACTACTTACAATATTTATCTCCAAATTATTTTTCTCTGCTAAATATTTTGCAGTTTGTATTGTTCTTACATAGCTAGAAGAAAATATAATATCAATATTATCAAATTCTATATTATTTAATTTATCTTGTGCTATTTGTTCTCCTTCTATTGAAAGAGATTGCTTTTCATTTTGTATTTGTAAGTTATCAATATTAAAAGTATTATTAGTTTTTAGTGGTTTTGAATGCCTTATTAGATAAATAGTCGTCATAAAATCGAATCTCCTTTATATAAATTATTATATCATATTTTTGTAGAAAATTATTTTAAAACCATTTTTCTAAAACTTTACAATTTTTAATATAGTATTTAATTTATTATATAAGTGTTTTAATTTATGTTGGTGTCTATTATTTTCAAATTTTACATACTTCCTATTGAAAATAATTTTATTTCGAATAAAGAATTTATAAAAAAATACAAAAATCCTTTTGAAGGTAACAGCAAATATAAGGCAATTATTGAATTAAAAAAATACTTTTGTAAGCGCTATTTATAATATATCACTGTAAGATTAGTAAAAAATGCAAGTTGTTATTAATAACTATTTATTATTTTTAAACTTTATATTGTTAATAACTTATTTAAATATTAAAGATTTTATTAATAAATAAATTTATTTTGCAAATAAATTTGTGTACATTTTTGTGTACACAATTTTTTTAATTTTCTTAAATTTTATGTACATACTTAAGGAACCAAAAAAAACAGGATAAGTGTGTCTGACAAAACAACTCTCCAGTGGGGAGTTAGCCGTATTATCAAGGAATTTTAACTTATTAAATGTCAGACATTTTTATTATTGTCATACTTTTGTCGCACAATATTTTGACTAAATATGCCTAAAAATGCTTATTTGTCAGACAAAAGTATAACAAATTTGACTAATTTTGATAGTAAAAATCCCCTCAAATGTATATAGTTTTCTTGATTTTTATTTTATTTTTTCAATTTTAATGTACATTATTTTATAAAAAAACTTGAAATTTGTGTACATTATTTAATATTAAAATTAGGTATCATTACAGGTATAGGATGTACTGGAATTTCTATAACTCCATATTTTGTTATCGTTTTAAAGTTATTATTATTAATTATTGGAATTATTTTTAATGGTTCATTAAATCGATTACTTCTAGTATATTTTAATTGAAATTGATTATTATTAATTTGTTCTTTTTCTACTTCTTGATAATCAATTGGATAATATAGTTGTAACTTTTTAATATATTTTTTTATTTCATCTTTAGTCATTGGTGCACAAGTTTCTATTTGAAAATTATTACCGTTAGCAGAAATATATTTATAACAATTAATTGCTTTAGCATTAAATAAGTTTGCATATTCTTCGATAAATGTTTTTCTAAAATTTATTTGTTTTATTTCTAGGTCTTTATTGTCCTTTTTAATAACTTCTATTGAATCAATATAATCCATCATTATGTTTTGTTTGTCTTTAGTTGTAAGTTCATCCCATTTAATCTTAAAATTGTCTTGATAAAAAGGAATAGTCATTGATCTAATACTTTCTAAATCTCTTTTTAACATTATGTCTTCAAAAGTGAAATTATACTTATCTAGGTCTTGTTCTTCTTTTTGTTTTAATTCTATTTCTCTAATTCTAGTTTCTAAATTATTTTTATCATGCTTATATTCTTCGATACTAATAATATTATTTAAATATGCATCTTTTAATCTGATAATCTTATCTTTTAATGAATTTATTTCTTTAGTTAATAATTTGTTTGTATTTTCTATTTTATGTTTTAAAAGTGGGGCAAAGAACTTTTTAACAGTATTATCATATTCCATAATAGATGCAATTTCATCAATTAATAATTTAATTAGTTTATCTTCTCTAATATAAGTTTTACAAACATTACATTGATAATAAATATATTTTTTCTTACTTCCTCCAGGTGCTTTACAAGCCATTATTTTATGACAATTAGGACATATTATTTTTTGAAAGAATATGTAATCATTTCTTCTTGTATAATTACGAGAGTTTTTTCTTGTTTGAACTTGACATTCTTCCCATAAAGTTTTACTAATAATTGGCTCTACAACACCTTTATAAAGGATAGGAGCACCAGTTCTACCACCACTTATAAAATCACCTTTATATAAGGGATTAGAAAGAATTTTTAATATAGTTGTATCATACCATTTTTTGTTTAATATATTTTCTTTATTAAAGATATTAGCAATTTTTTGATAACTATTTCCTTTTAAATATAAATCAAATATTCTTTCTACTATTTCAGATTCAGCTGGATTGATAATTAATTTTTTATTATCTCTCATAAAACCTAAAGTTTTACGAACAGGAATATGTCCATCTTTTATAGCACCTACCATCCCAAACTTAGTTCTTTCAGATACTCTTTCTATTTCAAGTTGAGATAAAACTGTTAACATTCTAACAAAAAATCTACCATTAGCAGTTGAAGTATTTATATCATCCATAGCACATTCTAAACTACAATCATATTTTTCAAGTTCAGTAATCAAAACTTCTAAATCTCTAACACTTCTTGTTAATCTATCTAATTTATAAGATACTATAACATCAATTTTTTTGTTTTTTACGTCTTCTAACATTCTTTGAAATGCAGGTCTATGTGTCATGTCTTTTGCACTAATACCTGCATCTTCATAAACATTATAAATATTATAATCTCTAAACTTACATAAATCTTTTAACTTTTCTAATTGTTCTCCTAAAGAATAACCTTCACGAGCTTGGTCTTCAGTTGAGACTCTACAATATATTGCTGCATTTTTCATAAATATTTAGAACTCCTTTCATAATTTTTGCATTTTACTATATTTTAACGTATCTAGTATTAAAAACAATAAACTAAATCGTATGAATTTAGTATTTAAAAAGTAAACTAAATCGTATTTTAAAAGTATTTCAAAACTATGTTAATTAATTTTATTTGCTTTTATGTGCTTTTCTAATTCATTTAATAATATAGATTGTTCAAGTGTATTAATATAAGCATTTTCACAATTATTAAAGAATAAATAAGTTATTTCATTAATAATTAATTTATGCGGTTCAATATAAGCAAGATTTGTCTTTGAAATATTAATAATATTTCCATTTATTAATTTTGATTTAATATTTAGAAACTTAAGTAGATTATTAATTCTTTTATTTAAAGTTTCATCAATATCTAACTTTTCCTTTATTATCTGCATAACTAATCAACTCCTTTCGAGCAAACAAAAAAAGGTTAACCGAAATTAACCTTTTATATATAGAAGTCGCTTAGTTCGACTAATTTCCCTATGGTGCCCTTTTGGTGGAAGTATAATAACCACTAGGCATAGATTTCTAGGTAGTAATAACTACTAACTGATACAAGTATAT
>CAMLWC010000055.1 GCA_946488855.1 uncultured Mycoplasmatota bacterium | reverse complement strand
TTCTCGCTCATTTTTTTCATTTATACAACAAACATCTATCTTTTTCAAAATAATATAATGTTCTTTCTTACCCATATTGGCGATAATTGGATTGTTATTATTTTGCATTTGTAAGAAAAGATTTTCTCTTTCCTTCAATACTTCTGAATATTCTCCTGACCAAGAGTTTGGATATACATTTGCTATAATGTTTTTCATTACTACGTTATTATTGTAATAATTTTCTATAACATATTTACCTAACTCACTCCATACATAATAACCTTTTTCCTTATCAAAAACATATGGTTCCATAATATATGATAATTCTTGTATCCTTTTATTTTCTTTTATCCACTCAATTAATTTGCTATCTTCTATATAGGATAAAACATTAGGATTAAGGTTAAAACTCCTTCTAAAAAAGTAAATTTTCTCCCAATTTGGTTTTTCTTTATAATCAATAAAAATATTTAAAAATTCTTTAGGATAAAGTTTAATTAATGGTATTAATATTCCTTTGTATGAATAAAATGTTACGTATTTTTCAGAAATTAATGAGTTAATATGTTGAAAAATTATTCTTGCTTCTATTATACCAGCTTCTTTTGAAAAAGAAGATTTAATAAGCTCTGAAATAATATATTCATCATGGTTATTTCTAACGTTGTCTAATTGACTATAATCTAATAGAGTTAATCGTTTCCTAATATAAGACATTAATAATTCATCAGCTTTATTTCTTCTTGTAATTTCAAATAAACTCATTAAAACAGTTGACTGAACGATGGTGGTATTAGGTAATGTATCAAAAAAACGGGTAACTTCATCTGTTGATAATTCCATTAAATACCATTCAATTTTTCCTAAATCATTTTCATTAAATGCACCTAGTTCAATTGTTTTTTCAATTCTTCTAATATCTATAGATGATAGTTGATAAGATAATTGCAAATACAAATAATTTTTATTATATTTTGGATCTTCAACTATTCTATCTAGTAAATTGGAGCATTCTTCTTGATTTTCTTTATAATATAAGCCAATAAGATTTGACAATATTTCTTTAAAAATATGTTCATTACTTTCATTAATTTTATCTAATAAGATATATATTAATTCATCCTTATCTTTAAAATTTTCATACAATCCTTTAGTGAAAAAGCTAACTCGATATAATGAACAAGTGTCATCAAATAATAAAATATTTGATTCAAAGTTTTCTTTATCCAATCCTATTTCTTTTCCTAAATTATAAATTATATCATTAATTTGTTTATCATTATCAGTTATATCTTCTAATCCTAAATATATTTTTGCATGTTTATTAAAAAAGGCGGTAACTTTATCAGAAATAGTAACTGGTTGTACTTTATCTATTAATTTATCAATACGATTCATTAATTCTCTAGAAATTCTTTCCGAATCGAAATGTTTAATTGCAAGTAACGAAATCCAAATTCTTGGCCAACTTTTAATAATTATATTTTCTTCTACTATTGTCTCTAAAATATCATAAAAACCAATAGAGGCTAAATTTCTAAAATTAAACGCTAAAATTTCTTTTATATCCTCATAACAAATATCATGATATAAAAAATTTCTACAATAACTTAATGCTTCTTCATACCAGTCTTTACCATTAGGTTCAAGCCCGTAGTCTCTTATTTGAGAACCACAATCTAAAAGTGGGGAAGCAAAGAAACTTCCATAATGTAAAATTTCATCTATTAGTTTTAAACCTATTTCTTTCCTATCTTTTTTTGAAGATTGGAGTAACTCAGATATTACTTCCAGTCTAACACTTAATTTAGCATGGGTAGAAGATAAATATATATGAAAAAAGTTATATAAAACATCTCTAACAGAATTATAATTTTCATTAGTTTTCTCTGTTTGTGCGATTTTTATTATCAATTCTATTGCTCTTTTAAATGTTTTTTCATCAAAGGCAATATAACCAAATATTCTTACCCATTCGTAAAATTGTTTGTTATTTCTTGTAAAAAATGATTGTTCTGTTATATTTTCTATTCTTTGCAAAACTAATTCAGGATTTAAAATGGTAATACACTTAATTTTTTCCATCAAACTTTCTTTTGCGTCAATTAAATCTTCATCACTTAATGAATAAAAATACTTTTTTGCAATTACCTGTGCTTCATCTGAAGAATGTAAAAATTTTAATCTTCTAAAAAAAGATATACATAATCTTTCATTTTTACTTATTAATCTCATTATATGTTCAGCGGGAATCTTTTTTAGACAGTCTATAGCTAGTTTATTTGCTAATGCATGTGGCAATATTGCACGCATATTTCCTCTTTTCTGAACAATTTGTCTACATCTCAACTCTTCTACTTTACCAAGCACATTTATTGCTGAGATAGATATTAAGTCTGAAATAATGTTTAATTCATTTTTTTCGTCTTCTACATCATACGAAATGTCAAAAGAATAGAATAAGGAACATGCCTCTCCGACTTTTAATAACTCTTTATCAATTTCAATTCCTTGAAAAAACAATCTATTAAAAAGTTCATCATAATTGAGTACACCTATATTCTTTTGAGTTGAAATAGATTTAGATAGATATAAAGCAATTCTAAAATTACCATCTGAGCACTTAACTATTGTATCAACATTAATATCTGAAATGTTTTTAAACTTCCTTTTAATTAATTGTTTTAACACTCCGTCAGAGGTTGTACTTAAATAATAATTGTTAGAATCTACGTTATCGTCTTCCTTTACATCATACTCAATTGTCATTAGGCTTATTTTACTGTTGTGTCTTTGACATAATTCAGTCAGCTTATTATGCATAGTAGCTTCACAATTGTCCACGATAAGTATGACTCTTTTATCAAGTGTTTGTAAACGTTGAATAAATGTTATAGGATCTGGTTGTAAACTATCACCTATATCACCATAGATAACCATTTCTTTATTAAGTGGATTATTACCTATTGTATTATCAAATAATGCTTGTGCCAATCTTGTTTTACCAACACCTGATAACCCGGCTAAACGTATTGAACTTTTCGGAATTAACAAGGTATTTCTTATTTCATTTATTCCATCTACTAAACGTATCTGATTTTCCTTACTAAAATCATTACGATATATTACCGATTCTTCATCCATTATAAACGGTTGCTCTTCTTCGCTTTTGTTAGACCAATTATGATATGTACACCAACCATTAGTATTTTTACCATTCTTATCATTAACCCAACAAATTAAAGAAGGATATTTATTAACCCAGGTTGCAATTTTATTAGAATCATAAAAATCTACCAAAATTGTATTTTCTAGTTTTTCTTCTTTCAAAATTTCTTTCATACACTTGATTCTGCTTGAATACGTAATATCTGTTGTATCATCCATACCACTTACAATAATATATGCACCATTTATCTCTGCTAAGTTTTTAATGGAGTCTCTTAAATAACCTTTTTTAGTTCTCATTTCTCGTTTTATTTCACCAGGAGACATTTTAGGTTTTTTTACTTGAAAGATGGTATTATTCATAGGAATAAAGCTTCTTGTATCAGTTACTTTAGTAGCATTCACTTTTACATCAATCCCATTATCTTTTTCATCTTGATTCCCACCATATGAAACGCAACATGTATCATTTCCAATCTCATATAATTGTGCTTCACATAGTTTTCCTACCAAAATTCTTAAATCAGAATCATTTAAATTTTTTATATCATCTTTTGTTACATCTAACACATTAAACACCTCCGAGTTTTTGCTTTAATATTTATTATACAACATAAAACTCATTATTTAGAGATTATTAATTAAAAACATAAAATTATGTCTAAAATTAATTAATGCTATTACTCTTTTATCCTAATAAAAACGATTAAATCACCAATGACTTAATCGCAATTAAAAAACTAAACAATATTAATATAGCACTTATATTCATACTCCACATCATATTTTTTAGTGTATTTACTATTTA
>CAMLWC010000054.1 GCA_946488855.1 uncultured Mycoplasmatota bacterium | reverse complement strand
CAGATGATTTAAAGAAATATTTATCTACTGATTTATCAAAAGATATAGATAATAATAAAGAGCTTTTGTCTAATAAAATAGAACTACTAGGTTTAGAAGTAGTTAGTTAGCTTGAAATGATAATAAAAAGAACTTTTAGCAAGTTCTCGGTCTATATTAAGTCCAACTAGTTTGACTTATTTCCCAATGGTGCGATAGTTAAGATAGTCCGAAACCATCACAACAAATAAATAAACAATTTAATTCTATAACCATTATAACACAATTTTAATTAATTGTTTATACATTTTGCATTTCTGTTATAGTTTTTTCTTTTATATGATATTCAATATTTCTTTCTTCACAAAACTTAATAACTTGATTTGCTAGATTATTATAATATTCTTTATAACCTTTATATTGGCTAACAAGTTTATTATAATGAAGTCTGCCAAATATTATTTTATCTACAAAAGAAATAGAATTTAGTATTTTCTCAAAATCTTGATCAATTATATTCGGTGTTGGATAAGGTTCAATACTAACCCAAGTTTTACATCCTTTATCATGAAGTTTTTTTAAACTATTAATTCTATCTAAATATGGTGCTGAACCGGGCTCCATCTTTTTTCTAAATTCTTCATTTAGAGATATAAGAGTTATACCATAACTATTGTCTTTGCTCAAATCTGCTAATTCTATTGGTAATATTCCTTTAGTTAAAGCAGTACATGGCAAATTATAACTATTTATTAGTTTGATAACATCGATTGATAAATTGCATATATCTTCATATCCATACATAAATGGATCAGTAGTAAAACATAAATGAACACTTTTAATTTTATCCTTTAATTTAGGTAGTTCTTTATTTAATAATTCTATTGTATTTGAAACAATAACTGGACATATCCATTCTTCATATGTTTTAACAGTTCCAAATCTTTTAGCTAACATTGAAGCATAACAAGGATACTTACAACCATGTGAACAACCTTGAACATGGTTTATAGTATAATCACCATATTCTACACCTGTTTTATATAAAAGAGATTTCCTAGTTAAAGATTTATTACAACATCCCATAAGTATTACCTCCTTATTATCTAATGCTATTATATCACACTTTATCGTTAATTTTATATTTACTTTCTTTATAATTGTTTTTTCTTACACCAGTTGGTGTAATTTTTTCTAATATGCCACCTTCTAATAACGGATTAATAATTGGCTTTATAATATGTGAATCTTTTAATAATGAGTTTTCTAGGACATAAGTTTCAATATCATCATAAGAAAGTTCTCCTTTCTCATATGCAAGTTTAATAATTGATTCTTTCATTGGTCCACTATATGTACTTATTAATAAATCATCTGTATTAAATAACTTTAATTGAGATTTATCTATATCAATTTGTTTTTTAAAAGATTCTTCACCATTAAACACTTTCCAAATACTTTCTTTAATCAATTCTAAACCTCGTTTATTTGGAGTAAAGAAAATAATATAATATAACTCTGCATTATTTGTATTATTAAATCGATAGGCGAATGAATACTTAATGTTTTTTGTGTCCTTATATGTGCTAATTAATTTGTTCAATATTTCTTTATTTTCATCGTCATCTATATTAATATCAGTTATAACTGAACTTAGTTCATTTTTGATTTTAGACATTTTATTTTTAGCAGATGTATTATTCTTATTTCTTGTGACATCACTGCTAAAATAATTAAATAACAACTCGCAATAAAACTTGTCAATAAATGTTTTAATTGTTGTTAATAGATTTGGTATCCCAAAATTATATGGATCAGTGTATAACAATGTGAAACATGAATTACTGAATATATTTTTTTCAATTAGCAAAGTTAGATACTTCACAACATCTTTATCTGTTATATTAATTCTCAAATTATTTGGAGTATTATAATTACTTATTAATTTTTTTAATACCATAATCTTATCTTGATCATAATCATTTAAAAACACATAAAATTGCTTTGCTTGGTTTTCTTTAGCATATTCTATAAATAATTCAATAACTTCTATACAAGTTCCCTTTACTCCGTTTTTATAAATTCCAGCATTACACATACTATCTATAAAAACAATATTCCTTTGTCTAGAGTTTACAGCAACATTTAACCATCTTCTAACATAATCCTTAATGTATTTTATTTTATATTGTGTATGTAATTTTGCTTCATCTAAACACTTTCCGTTTTTATTTGCTATTAATTTGAAATCTAAAACTGTATTCATTTTATTCCTCCTATTCACTAAAAAAGAGCATAGTATTCCTTATTTATATTAATAAGTCTTTACTAGCCCTTATCGTTTATTAATTATTGTTATTTTTCTTTTTTTGCAAAACATGTCCGTGTTCTAATTCATCATCAATATCTTCAGTAATCCATTGCATTAATGATTCAATTTGATGCTGAACAAACTGTTCATCCATATTTCTTTCTTTTTCTCCTAAATCTTCATCAGATAGATCAAGTATTTTCAATAATTTATCTGATAAAATAGATAAATCTGCTTTATTAATAGATGAATCAATTTCTACTAAACTATCTGGACTACCACTTTTAACTTTTACACCATTTTGTTTCATTAATAAATCTGCTATATCATATAACATACCGTCAAAATTTAATTTTCTATTGTTTTGACCAATACTACTTAAAATATCAGCAGGCCATGGTCTATGATTATTTTCAATTTGATAATTAATACTTGCATTTACATTTTTTATCAATGCCCTAACATATGAATATACATCCGGCATCTCATATCCCATTGCTTGCATATGATAGCTTAGTAAAAAATACATCTTAATTTCTTCTGAAATAAATTTTACATATGATAATAATTGAAAGTACTCCTCATTTTCTTGTGAATTCCTATTATACCATTCTCCGTTAATTTTTGTACTAATGCTATGTCCATGATTGCTTTCAAGTATATCAACTCGATTTGCTAAATCAATAAAATTCTTAAGTGTATAATTTTGAAATGGATAATCAAAACTTTCACCAAAAGGTAATAGATCCGTAAATTCACTGTATCTTTCATAAAAAACATTTGCAAATTGTTCTTCATCTTGATATTCATTTTTTTCAACACCAATAGTATTGTAATTTTTATCAAATATTACGTATAATCCTTCAATAGGAGTATTAATTAAAATAACATTTCCATAAATTTCGGCATTTTCCCAATATAAACCATATTCGCCACATTTTTGTCTAAAATTAAAGTCATTAATCAAATCATTTTTAGTCATATAATATCTCCTTTTCTTTAGTTATTTATTATACCATACAAAGTCTATTTTTTACAAAAATTTACATTATTTTCATTTTATCTCTCAAAATCATCTTTTTCTTTATTTAAATCTAATTCTTCAATGTCATCATCGTCTAAAACATTATCTTCATACATATCATTAACAACTTCAATATATTTATCGTCTTTATCATACCATCTATGAAGTTTACTATGTAAGAAAGATATTAATTTTTCAAATTTATCTTTCCAATAATCTAGTGTGTTTTTTAAGTCATTCATTTTAGATTTTAAAAATGATATTTCATCATCTTTTTCTTTAATAGTATTATTTAAAGTTTTAACTCTTAAATTAAGTGCTTCATTATTCTCATTAAGAGTTTTAATTTTGTTATTTTTATCTTTTAATTGTTCGTATGCATTAACTAGTGTATTAGATAGAGTTTGTATTTTATCATATTCTTTACTTGTATCATTTACTTGATTGATAAAGTCGATAAAAGAATTCTTATCTTCTTTTGATAAAATATAATTATCTTTATTTAATTTAGATACTTTTAATTTATCAATTTTATCTTTTATACTTTTTGAATTATTTTTTAGTTCATTAGATTTTTTATTTGCTTGTTTTAGATTTTCGGTATTCTTTTCAATTTGTTTTTTCATTTCAATATAGTTATCCATATCAGATACATGAATATCTCTATTTCTAC
>CAMLWC010000053.1 GCA_946488855.1 uncultured Mycoplasmatota bacterium | reverse complement strand
CCGTTTTAAAATGGCTAGCTAATATTTTGCCCTTTTAGGGCTAGTGCAAACTATGCCTTTCAGGTATAGTTATGATTTGTAAAATTAATTAAAAATTGTTAAAATAATTATCAATTAAAAAAAAGAAAGGATAATAAATAATGATTAATAAAATTAAATTACATAGATTATATGATGAATTTTTAAAAACTGATTTAATACTTACTAAAAAATTAAATGATCTTGGATTTAATTCAAAAGAATTGAATGAATTGATTAAAATTGGAATAATAAAAAGAATAAAAAAAGGTGTATATACATTAAATTCATTCGATGATTTATTTGATTATGGTAATAAATTACTTGAACAATTTGAATATGAAAAAGCGGATTTATGTTTTCAAAAATGTTTTCAATTTAATTCAGATAATTTAAATATAAGCTTAAAATTTTTATTAAGAAATATTCAAAAAAAAGATTATAATAAAGTATTAAAAATATTAGAAAATTTATATTCATATGATGAAAGTAATAAAAATGATATTAATTATTATTTATACCTTTTAAGAAGTATTGTAAATTTTCCTGATAAATATAATAATTATATAAAATCTTTAAAATTTGAAGATATAAAATGTTTACAAAATAATGATGAAGCAGATATAAAAAATAAAATTAGATTTGCGGTATTTCAAGGAAAAATTGATTATGCTTCTAAACATTTAAATGGATATATTTTTAGAACAAAAAATATAACTACACAAAATATTATTGAAAAAGAATTACTTTCACAAATAATAGATATTGAAAAATCTAATAAAAAATTTATTCTTAATTTAATTAATGCTAAAAATTATGAAGAATTAATAAAATATTTATTAGATAAAAAAGATAAAAGTCACTTAAATAAAAAAGAAGAATATACATTAAAATTATCACAAGTTTTTGTTGAAATGCAAATTTCTTTATCAATACCTAATAAAATAATCGGTAATGAAATAGATATTTATGAAGCGATAGAAAATAATAATTATGAAAATGCATTAAAATTAAGTGTTGAATATAATAAACAAAATAAAATTTCAAATAGAACAAATTTTATTACTATTATTTTAAATGATATATGTGATTTTATTAATAATTTATCTAATAAATCACAAATTGAATTTGCAATTTATAATATTAGATTATTATTAAAACAAAAAAATTTAGATGGTACATTTTTAGCTTTAAAAGAATATTTGAATTTAATTAACAAATCAGAATTTGAATTATTAATTGTTAAATTAATTAAAATAAATTTGTTAGAAGGTGATTTTTCATTTGAAAAGCCATTAAATATAATAAAATCACTTGCTAAAGAAAATTATTCATTTGATATATATCAATATATTCAAGAATTTTATATTTGTTTAATTGAAAAAAAGTTTGATGAAGCTGAAATATATTTAAATATTATATCAAAAATGGACAATTATAAAGATAATAAATTAATTTTAGATTTATTAAAAGTGTTACATTTATTAGAAGAAAAATTAGAATATAGAACTGATGATATTGTGGAAAAATTAAAAAAATAATATAATATATTATTAAATATGGAGGAATAAATGAAAATAGGCGTATTTGATTCAGGAGTAGGTGGATTAACAGTTTTAAAAGAATTGCTTAGATATCCTAATGAATATTATTATTTTGGCGACAATATAAATGTACCTTATGGTACTAAAACCAAATATGAATTACAAATTTTATCTTCTAAGATAATTGATTTTTTACTATCTAAAAATGTTGATATGATTATAATAGCATGTGGTACAATAAGCGCTAATGTTTATGAATATTTAAAAAATAAATACGATATTCCAATATATGATATTATTAGCCCTACTTTAGAATATTTAAAAAATAAAACATATTATACTTTTGCAACATCAATGACTTGTAAAAGTAAGATATTTAATAATTCAATTGAATGCCCATTGTTAGTACCATTAATTGAAAATAATCAAAAAGCAACAAAAGAATTAAAAGAATATTTAAATTCTATACCTAATAATTCTAATTTAGTTTTAGGTTGTACCCATTATCCTATTTTGACTGAAGAAATATTAACTTTAAGACCAGATTTAAATTTAATTAATATGGGTAAAATATTAAGTGATAAATTAAATTTAGAATCACATGAATTAAAAATAAGATTGTATTTTAGTAAAGTTGATCATAATTTAATTTCAAATATAGAAAAAATAATAGATAAAGATTATCAATTGGAGGAAGTATGCCTGAATTACCAGAAGTAGAAACTGTAAAAGAAGTTTTAAAAAAACAAATATTAAATCAAAAGATATTAGATGTTATAGTTAATTATCCAAAAATGATAGAGAATGTTTCTGTTGATGAATTTATAAATAAACTTAAGAATCAAATAATAATTGATATTAAAAGAAGAGGTAAATGGTTAATGTTTGAACTAAATGATTATTATTTATTATCTCATTTAAGAATGGAAGGAAAATATTATATTAAAAATTTTAATGATGAAATAACTAAACATCAACATATTATATTTAAATTTAAAGAGTTTGAATTAAGATATAATGATACTCGTAAATTTGGAAGAATGTATTTGTTAGATAAAAATAATGTTTATAATACTAAACCATTAAATGAATTAGGTTATGAACCATGGGATGATAAATTGAATGTTGATTATTTAAAATCAAAATACAAAAATAAAAAAAATCCCATAAAAACTGTATTATTGGATCAATCGATAATAGTAGGAGTAGGAAATATTTATGATGATGAAATATTGTTTTTATCAAAAATAAATCCTTATAAAAAAGCTAGTGAATTAACTGATGAAGAATTATATAATATTATTAAAAATACTAAAATAGTGCTAGAAAAAGCTATCAAATTAGGTGGTACTACTATTAAAACTTATACTTCAAGTGAAGGAGTACATGGAAGATTCCAAAATGAATTGTTAGTTCATACTAAAAAATTATGTCCTATATGTCATAGTGAATTAAATATTGAAAAAATAAATGGAAGAAGTACATATTATTGTGTTAATTGTCAAAAATAATATGTATTTTTTATCTACAATAATATTAGATTTATACATAAACACATTTTATAATTGTTATTGTAATTCTTTATCTAATTAATCAACATTTTTTGAAAATTAATTTTACGAAATAGTGATTCTAAAATAGTTTTTTTATTTGAATTGATAAATTAATGATTTTTTGGTATACTATAAATGCAATATTATAGACGTTAGTTAAGAATATAAAACATAATAATTGATTAAAAAATCTATATGAGGAGATATGAAGTATGAAAAAGAAAAAAGGTTTCACTTTAATAGAATTATTAGGAGTATTAATATTATTAGCTGTAATAGCATTAATAACATTTCCAATAATAGATAAAGTATTATCTAATGCGAAAAATGAAGCATACGAAAGACAAAAAGATAGTATTATCGAAGCAGCTAGAATGTATGTAACAACGAATGGTAATTATAGTACAAGTCAAACCCAATTAAGTTTTCAAACATTAATAGATTCAGGATATTTAAAAGAAGGAGAAATATTAGATCCAAGAGATTCTTCTAAAAAAATGCCAGGATGCGTATTGTATAATTGGAGTGAATCTAAAAATCAATATATATTTGAATATAGTGAAGAATGTGATTTATCAAGTTATGCTGTAGGAGATTTATTAAAAGTACAAGTAAGCGATAGTGAAACTCAAAATATATATGTATTAGAAGTAAATGGGGATGAAATAATAGGTATATTAGACAGAAATTTACCAGGAGGAACAGTAGCATGGATAAGTGAAGAAGATTATTACAATGCAACAGGAAGAGATTTTTATGATGATTTGGATAATTATCCAGAACAATTAAATCAAAATTTACATGAATTTGGACCAATAACAGCAAATAGAGCTTTAGAAGAGAGAACAAGCAGTTGGAATAAAGTAACAAATAAATATGTCAATAATTTTTGATTAATTCCTAAAAATAAATTAAAATAATTTCTTGATT
>CAMLWC010000052.1 GCA_946488855.1 uncultured Mycoplasmatota bacterium | reverse complement strand
GATGTATTAAATTGGCTAACAAATAATAGTGAAACAGAAAAAGCAAAATTAGTAAGTAACTATACTTGGTATCAAAATAATTTTGATCGGGGATATGATTACAAAATATCACTTAAAGAAGATGAACCAACAAGAAGTGTACAAGCAATAGTTGGATTAATAAGAATAGGCGAGATGTTATCAAGTCAAAGCAGTAGTATATTGACTAATGGATATAATGGTACAAGTAGTTATAATAATGCAAAAAGTTATTGGACAATGACACCATATACAAGTAGTTCTGGCGCTTGGGGCGTGTACTACACTGGTTACGCCAACAGCAGGGATGTGTCCGACACGATTGGGCTTCGTGCAGTTATAGTTGTTAACTCTGATGTCACCATTACCGGAGGTAATGGTACTTGGTCAAGTCCATATGAAATATAAAAAGAAGATATGAAAAAAATAAGTACAAACGAAGCAATACACACCTTGCCGAAGAAATGGGCAAGGTGAGGCAACAGGTTTGGGTGTAAGAATATACGTAGTTCTAACGCTTGGAACGTGAACAACAATGGTAATGCCAACAACAATGATGTGTCCAACACGAATGGGCTTCGTGCAGATTCCTTCTAAACTTAATTTATATGATTAAGGTTGTATAAAACAAGAATTAGGAAACAATTCTTATTCCCTAGGTATAAAACCTAAAAATATTGGTAATAATACAACAAGAATAAAAGTGGTTTAGTAGAGTAAGATCGAAAAATCGCTTTTTCTTTGTATTTTTTTGAATGTCAATATGAAATGTCATATAAATATTAAAATGTCATATAAATATTAAAGTTGAAATATCATAATAATTATTAATTTTCATTTTAACATTTATAATATTGAAATTTTTTTTAGTTTTGATATTACATTTACAAGTTTAAACACTAGATTTTTTTTGATATATATGATAAACTATTTGAGTTGGTGATTTTATGTTAAAAGTTAATAATTTAAGTTTAAGATTTAATACAAGAACTTTATTTGAAAATGTTAATTTAGAATTTAATGGTGATAATTGTTATGGTATAATAGGTGCTAATGGAGCAGGTAAATCAACATTTTTAAAAATATTATCTGGAAGTATTGAATCTACTACTGGTGAAGTAATAATTGGTAAAGGTGAAAGAATATCTGTTTTAAAACAAAATCATAATGAATTTGATGATATGACAGTTATTGATGTGGTTATTATGGGTAATAGTAAATTATATCAAATAATGAAAGAAAAAGAAGAATTATATATGAAAGAGGATTTCACTAATGAAGATGGAATGAGAGCAGGTATTTTAGAAGAAGAATTTGCTAGTTTAAATGGATGGCAAGCTGAAAGTGATGCGGCTATATTATTAAATAATTTAGGCATTGATAATAGTAAACATAATTTATTAATGAAAGAATTAAAGGATAGTGAAAAAGTAAAAGTTTTATTAGCTAGTGCTTTATTTGGTGAACCTGATATCTTATTATTAGATGAACCAACTAATGGATTAGATACTAAAAGTATAATGTGGTTAGAAGAATTTTTAATTAATTTTAAAAATACTGTTTTAGTTGTATCACATGATCGACATTTTTTAAACAAAGTATGTACTCATATGTTAGATATCGATTACAACAAAATTACTTTATTTGTTGGTAATTATGATTTTTGGTATCAATCTAGTCAATTGATTCAAAAACAAATGAAAGAATCTAATAAGAAAAAAGAAGAAAAGATTAAAGAATTAGAAGATTTTATTAGAAGGTTTTCAGCTAATGCTTCTAAATCTAAACAAGCAACTTCGAGAAAAAAATCATTAGAAAAAATAGTATTAGATGAAATTAAACCATCTAGTAGAAAGTATCCTTATATTAATTTTGATTTTGATAAAAATGTTGGTAAGGAAGTTATTACTTTAGAAAATATTAATTATAAAGATATTATTAAAAATTTAAATTTAACTATTAGACCAGATGATAAAATAGCTTTAATAGGAACGAATGAGATTGCGAAAACAATATTATTAGATATAATGAGTGGGAATATAGAGCCTGATAGTGGAACTATTAAAATAGGTGGAAATGTAAAAATAAGTTATTTTAAAAAGAATCATGATGAATATTTTGATAATGATTTAAATATGGTTGATTGGTTAAAACAATATAGTGAAAACAAAGATGATAGTTATATAAGAGGATTTTTAGGGAGAATGTTATTTTCTGGTGAGGAAGTTTTAAAAAAAGTTAATGTTTTGTCAGGTGGAGAAAAGGTTAGATGTATGTTTAGTAAAATGATGTTAGAAAGATCTAATGTATTATTATTTAATGAACCAACTAATCATTTAGATATTGAATCTATTACTTCTTTAAATGAAGGTTTAAAAAGATTTATGGGAGTTATTATATTTTCTAGTTTTGATCAAGAATTGATTGAAACAGTAAGTAATAGATTAATTGAAATTAAAACTGATGGAACTTACAGAGATAAACAAATATCTTACCAAGAATATATAGAAAAATACGGAATAGGAGAATAATTACGCAAACAATTGAAGCAAGAAGTTTAAGATTACATAATTTAGATTTAATAAGTCAAATAAATAATAAATCAGAGGTTTATACTGATTATGAAACAGTTTATAAAATTTATAAAAAAAGTGAAGTTGATTATTATATAAAGAATTTAAAAATAGATATTTTATCAGCAATTTCAATGGATGGTTTAATATTGCCAAAACAAAAAATAATAGGTGGGAATATAATTGGTTATACAATGGATTATGTGAATGGAAGTTATATTAATAAATTAAATTTAACAAATCAAGAATTAATTCAATTATTTAAAAAAATATCTAGTTTATTAAAGCATTATCACAAATATGGAATTGTATTAGCAGATATAAATATATCTAATATTTTAGTTAAATCATTAGATGAAGTTTATTTTTGTGATGTTGATAGTTGTAAAATTGTTGATTTACCTCATGAAAATATTCCTTTTTTAACGTATCATTTTTTAGAACAATTAAAAATTAAGTATATGTCAATTGATGAAAATTTTGACAGATTATCGCTTTATTTATTATTTTTATATATCATGCTTGATAAACAAAATATTTTATTAATGTCTCAATATGAATTAGATAAAAAATTAGCAAAAACAGGTTTAGAAAAACAAAAAGTTTTTATTAAGACAATTAAAAAAAATTTAGGTGAAATACCTTACTTAGAGGAATTGTTATGATAAAAGAAGAAAGATTGATTGATTATTTAAAAAGAAATTACAAAAATTATAAAACCTTATTAAGAAATGGTAGTGTTTTAGTTGATAATAAAGTAGTTACTAAATATGATTATTTATTAAAACCAAATCAAGAGGTAACTATTAATAAATATAATAAATCAAAGGATATTAAAATTATTTATGAGGATAAAGATATAATTGTTGTTGATAAACCTTATAATTTATTAACTATATCAAATGGTAAAGAAATATCATTATATAATTTAGTTAGTGAATATGTTAAGAAAAACAATAAAAATAATAAAATTTTTATAGTTCATAGATTAGATAAAGATACATCAGGATTAGTGGTATTTGCTAAAAACATTAAAACTAAAACCTATTTACAAAATAATTGGAGTAAAGTTGAAAGAAGATATATAGCTGTTGTTGTTGGAAAGGCAAAAGAAAAAGATATATTAAAAAATTATTTAAAAGAAAATAAAAATCATTATGTTTATGTAGCAAATAGTGGTGATTTAGCTATCACAGAATACAAAAAAATAAAGGAAAACGATAAATATACATGGTTAGATATAAACATAAAAACAGGTAAAAAAAATCAAATAAGAGTTCAATTATTTAATAATAAAACTCCAATTTTAGGGGATAAAAAGTATGGTTGTATTAAATATAAAAGGTTGTGTTTACATGCTTATAAATTAGTTTTATTAAATAAAACATTTATAAGTGAAATAGATTTTTAAGGAGGTGGAGTTATGGAAAGTATTATTTTTATGAATACTAGCTTTATAATTACTAGTATAATGAAAACTAAAATAAAACATTATCAAGAAAATTTTGTAACATTAAATGAATTAATATTAGTAAAAGGAGCTTTACAAGAAAAGTTTAAACAAAAGAATTTGAGAGTTCAAATAGCAGATAAAATTAGTAATTTGTTTCGATTTGATAATAATGTGTATATAATGCAAGAAGGATTAACTATTGAAGAAATAGAAAAAAAATATCAAGATTATTGTTTTACAAATGAAATTTTTAAAATTTTGTGGGATGATGATTACATTTATGAAACACTCGAAAATGCTAAAAAAGATGGTCATTTTATTCCAAAAAGTTTAGATGATATTTTAAATAAAATTATTAAAAATCCAAAAAAATTTTACGAACAAGTTGCTCAAGAATTATCTTTAGAAGAATATGAATATATTAAAAGTAAATTAGATTATAAAAGTTGTAAAAACTGTATATATGATTGTATGAGTTCAAAAGAATGTTCAAAATGGAAAAATGATGAATTAATAGGAAGAAGTAAGATTTTATCGAAGAATTAAAAGTATTTTATCGAAGAATTAAAAGTATTGATGTCAATAATTTTTGATTAATTCCTAAAAATAAATTAAAATAATTTCTTGATTA
>CAMLWC010000051.1 GCA_946488855.1 uncultured Mycoplasmatota bacterium | reverse complement strand
TGGAGCGAGTGTCGTAGTTATCTACAACTCTTTTCCAATAACGAAAGAGTATATATAATCTTCCGTTGTTAATAATATTTTAGCACAAATTTTCTTTAATGTCTCGAAAAAATCAATATTTTTTGATAAAATATTTTTATATTTTGTAGTTTGGGGGAATAATAATGACTAAAATAAAATCATTTTCAACTAATAATGGAGATATGTTCTATATTAAGCATAATAGTGATAATTTTACTATTATAGATTGCTGTATGGATGATTATAACAAAAATTCAATATTAAATGAACTTATTGAAGAAAGCAAATATAAGAGTATAATAAGATTAATTTCCACTCATCCTGATGATGACCATATTCGCGGATTAAAGTATTTATCAGAAAACTTTACTATACCTAATTTTTACTGTGTTAAAAATAAGGCAATCAAAGAAGAACAAACAGATGATTTTAAAAAATATTGCGAATTTAGAGATTCAGATAAAGCATTTTATATTTATAAAGATTGCAAAAGAAATTGGATGAATCAGTCTAATGAAGAACGAGGTAGTTCTGGAATAAATATAAAATGGCCTGATGAAAATAATTCATATTTCAAAGATGCTCTAAAAAAAGCTGAAGATGGAGATAATCCAAATAATATATCTCCTATCATAACTTATACATTACAAGATGGTATTAAAGTATATTGGTTCGGAGATTTGGAAATGGATTTTATGAATAATATTAAGGATAATGTCGATTGGACAAAAGCTGATATTGTTTTTGCTTCACATCATGGTAGAAGTAGTGGAAGAATACCTAATGAAATCTTAGAAAAAATATGCCCTAAAATTGTAATAATTGGTGAAGCACCTAGCGAAAATTTAGATTATTATACTGGTTATGACACAATTACACAGAATACTGCAAAAGACATATTAATTGAATGTGGAGATAGTACTGCTGATTTTTATGTAAGTAATCAAAATTATAAAACCGTACCATCATGTTTAAAATTTATAGTGGGGAAAAATATAGATGGTTATACTTATATAGGGAGTTTAGAATATAATGAATAATTATGGATTTAGAATAAATAAGTACCTAAAAATCTCTCTAATAATAGGTATAATAGATTTATTGACTTTTTACATTATTGGTAAAATATTTGATTATCTTCAAGTATTTAATGCTATAATGAGTAATTGGAAATATATATCACTATTTATTGCAAGTATTTTATTAATTGTTTATTTTATTGATATATTTATTTTCTATGATAGGAAAAGAAAATATAGATTTTTATTAATATTTAAAGAACCTTTTAGGGTATGGAGTAATTATATATATAAAAATAACAAGATTAATAAAAAGCATCTTAAATGTAATTTTTATTATGACATATATTGTAAAGTGAAAAATGAAGAAAAAATTAAAGCAATTATGGAAGATGAAATTCTTATTAGAGATGTTTGTATTCATGTATTATTGACAAATACAATAATTGTATCTACATTTTTCTGTTTACAAAATTATAATGAAAAAATACTTTTATATTGTTTAATTATGTTTTTAATTATATATGTCTTGATTAATTTATTATATAGGAATTATTTGAAATATTATATAAATGAAATATATACTGAATATTTAAGCAAAAATAGTTGATTAAAGTTGCTTTCTAAATGAAAAGATTGTAGACTTATAGTATAACTAGTATTAAGAAATTATTGGAGGTATTTACTATGAATAAAATTAGAACAATTGATTTATGGACGGAACAAAATGAAAATCATATTGAGTGTTTTAAAGGAGCGTTTATTGATGGCTTTGAAAATAAAGATATTCCTTTTGACACATTTAAAGTAATAAGAAATGGAAATTGTATTATTACTAATGAAAATAATCTTAATATTAGTAATAAACATAATGCAATAGTTTTTTATAAAAATAATATACCTGTAAGATTGATGGTAATAAACAGAAATACTGATGTTGATAAATGTATTAATATAGCATTACATCAATCTTTTAATGGTAGAACACTAAATGAATTTTATAGAAGATTTTCAATAAGACGAATTGATATTGATATGAAACAACACCCTATTTATAATGGTTCAAATAATGACAGTGAGATTGACGTTGGTTCTTGCGACAGACCTAATTTACTAAATTCTATGTTATTAGGTTGTTATACTCAAAGTGATACTGAATATGGAAAAAGTAATGATGATAATAATTATGACTTTATTCCAGAAATTTTTATTCATTACGACTTTATGACTGATACTGAACATTTTGACATTGAACACTGCTGTGCTTTTTTAAATGCAAATATGACAAGAATAATACCTCTTCAAGAGAATTCTTTATTAAATATTGAAGAAATAAGAAAACAGTTTATGCAACATAATAAAGGTAGGTGCTTATAATGAAATTTTACGTAGGATCAGGAATGAAGAATAGTGAATTAGTTAATTATTATGCAAAGAAGTTAAAAGAAATTGGGTGGCAACAAACATATAATTGGGTTGAAAATATTAATAATGATGTATCTATAGAAGAAATGACAGAGTATGCAAAATTAGAATCACAAGGTGTTGTTGATTCAGATATTACAATTATATTACTACCAGCTGGAAGAGGTGCACATATTGAACTTGGAATGGCTTTAGCATTAAATAAAAAAATATTTCTATGTTCTTCATCTATAGATGAATTTAGCATTGAAAATACTGTTGCTTTTTATGGGCTTACTAATATTATTCAATTAGTTGGTACTGCTGATGAGAATATAGAAAAAATAATTACATTATCTAAAAATAACATCGTGATAAAAGAATTTAAAGAGCATGAACAATTGGTTGATTTTTATATTTCTAGAGGAATTGAATTTAATGATGATAAAAAGTTTTTTCATCCACCTATATTATCTTATATTGCAGAAATAAATAATAATTTTGTTGGAGCAATAACTATTTGTAAAGAAGGAAACGACTTTATTCTAGACGAAGTTGCTGTTGTTGAAAATTATGAAAAGCAAGGTGTGTGTACTGCTTTAGTTAATTTTGCAATTAGTAAAATAAAAAAAGAATATGGGGAGAGTAAATTTTATTTAGTAGCAAAAAATCCAGAAGTGTTTAAAAATATGGGTTTTAATATTATTCAAAGGGAAGAAGCACCGAATTTTTCTGAATGCTTTTCCTGTCCAGATTTCCAAAAAATATGTTTTCCTGAAATAATGGTTAAAACTTTAAAAAAGTAGATGCAACTCTACTTTTAATTTTTAATATAAAAGATAAGTAAATTAATAGTTAAAACGACTTATTTTTGAAATAAGCTTTAGAGTGTTTAGAATTTTTTTAATAATCCAAAATAATTTAGTTATTGGTCTTTATTGTTTTCAAATAGAACTTTTTCAACTTCACTAATTAATTGTTCTTTATTAGGAATGTAATAAGTATAAGTTGAAGCGAAAATATTATTAGATAAACCACCTAAAGCATATTCTAAAGCAACTTTATCTTTTTCGGCACATAATATAATACCTATTGGTTTACCGTCATCTTCACTATTTACAACTTTTTCATAATAATTTAGATACATATTCATTTGTCCTAAATTTTCTGCTTTTAATTTGTTCATTTTCAAGTCAATTAAAACATAAGATTTAAGAAACTTATTATAAAATACCATATCAACATAATAATCAGTATTGTTAAGTGTTATTCTTTGTTGACTGCCAACGAACATAAAGCCTTTACCTAACTCAAGCAAAAAATCTTCTATATGTCTAATTAATTTATATTCTAAATCTTTTTCTAGAAGTGGTTTTTGTTCTTTTATTCCAAGAAATTCAAATACATAAGGTTGTTTTATAATGTCGCTTGGTTTATTAACTGTTTGACCTTTTCTTGATAGTTCAAGCACTTTTTCCTTATTATTTTTACCATCTGAAAGAAGTAATCTTTCGAATAAAGAAGTATCTAATTGTCTTTGTAATTCTCGAACAGACCAGTTGGAACTAATACATTCTTTTTCATAAAAATTTCTTTTCGCATCATCTTTAATTGTTATTAGTTCAACATAATGAGACCAACTTAATGACTCATTTATCATATTATAATCAGGATATACATTATAAAACCATCTCATATAAGTTAAATTAGTAAGTGAATAACCTTTACCTAGAAGTTTTGTTAATTCTTTAGATAATTCTTTTAAAACTTCTTTACCATACTCTAATCGGTTATTATCTTCGTTTTCATGTTTAACAATAATTCTCCCTATATTCCAATATACATAGGTTATTGATTTATTTATTTCTTTTGCTAAATTTGATTTTGCTTCGTTTACCATAGCACTAATTTCTAAGACAAGCGAATTATTTTTTTCTAACATAAATTGCTCCTTTCTGAATTTTTCAGACACGTCTGAAGAATCTCAAAACTTTGATATTATTTTACCATATAATTTGCTAGTTAGTAGCTGTTATTTATATTTCTAAATCAAAGTCATCATGATCTTTGTGTTTATCATTTTCTTTATTCCAATCATAGTCATCTTTTATGTCAGTAATTGTTTTATCGCTAAATATTCCATGTTCGTATAAGTCCTTTGAAAATTCCCAATAATCTTCACGTTCTTTGTCTTTTCCAAACATTTTATGTTTGATAAAGTTGACTAATCTACCAAATAAATCTTTAA
>CAMLWC010000050.1 GCA_946488855.1 uncultured Mycoplasmatota bacterium | reverse complement strand
TTACTCATTATCATCAGTTTTTGGTTCCACCAACACTATTTGACAAAGAGCCAATTCAATGAAGAATTAAATGTCTTTCCCAAAAATAAGGTAGACATTCAACACGAGAAAACTGAATGTTTCCTTTTTATTATATGCAAGTTTCCTTGACAAATACATTGTATCATAAAATAATATGTTTGTCAAAACAAATTAATTAAAAACTAACAAATTTATTTTATATAAAGTTAATTTATAGTATAATTATATATAGGAAATGTATCAGTTGTTGAGTGTCTACCTCTAATCTACAATGAGAGGAGGTTTGATAAAATGTCAAAAAGAATTTTTATTATAAAAATTTTAAGAAGCATTATTATCATTTTGTCACTTCTTATCGTAATGATAATAGTAATAAAAAAATGACACTCATTCATATTTGAATAAGTGTCTCACCCAAAATTAAGGTAGACATTCAACATGAGAAAACTGAATGTTTCCTTTTTATTATATGCAAGTTTCCTTGACAAATACATTGTATCATAAAATTATATGTTTGTCAAAATAAATTAATTAAAAATTAACACATTAGTTGTTATATAAGTTAATTTATAGTATAATTGTTCATAGGGAATATTAATTGTTGAGTACTTGCCAAATTCTAAATGAATGAGGCTTGATGATTATGAAGAAAAAAGATTTATTAATCTCATATCTAATATTAATTATCATTTTATTAACAATATCTTTATTGATATTATGTATAAAAAAATAGTACTCAATCTAACAGATTAAGTACAAACCCAAAAAATAATTGGTGAGTACTCAACATGTGAAAGTTAAGCATTCCCTTTTTTTATTGTATGCAAGTTTCCTTGACAAATACATTGTATCATAAAATAATATATTTGTCAAAATAAATTAATTAAAAATTAACAAAATTATTGCTATATAAGTTAATTTATAGTATAATTGCTTATAGGGAATATTAACTGTTGAGTACTTGCCAAATTCAAAATGAAGGAGGCTTGATAATTATGAAGAAAAAAGATTTATTAATCTCATATCTGATATTAATTATCATTTTATTAACGATATCTTTATTGATATTATGTATAAAAAAATAGTACTCAATCTAACAGATTAAGTACATCACTAAATTAAAATAGGTGAGTACTCAACATGGAAAAGTTAAGTATTCCCTTTTTTATTGTATGCAAGTTTCCTTGACAAATACATTGTATCATAAAATAATATGTTTGTCAAAATAAATTAATTAAAAATTAACTTCATTTTTGCTTTGCTCAATTTATGTGAGTATTAAATCGTATCTTAATTCATTAACTATTGATATAAAAATCGCTAGAGTAGGATTTATTATTCCATTTTCAATTCTCACTATGGAAATATAAGCAACGGGTATTTTTTCCTAATTTGTTTTTATTTATTTTTAATTTTTCTCTTTTTTCTTCTTAATTAAAATTTATTATATCAAAAAATTATAAATGTCGATTTTATATTTTAATAATGTATGGTATAATTTAAATGAGCAAATAGTGTTTGGAAATTATTCCTATTTTAGCGAGTCGTTAAGAAACTAAATATAATTAATAACATTAATTGTAATATTTCAAAGGACTATTCTACACTTCGTGTAGCCGCTTCATTACATTTTGCTAAAGTCCATTTCCATATTACAATATCCTTTGTATTTGCTCAAAAGGAGGTAATAAAAATGTGGAAGTATTTAACTAATAATTTATATAAAGAATTTTTATTATCTCTTAATTTAGTTGATTCAGAACTTTATATTAAAAAATTATATTCTATTAGTAATAATATTGAAGATAATTATAAAGTTTTTAAGATAAAGAAATCTAATGGTAGTTTTAGAAAAATATATGAACCAAATAGTACTTTAAAATATATTCAAAGACAAATATTAAAAAATATTTTAGAAAATAAAAAAGTATCTAAATATGCTACAGCATATCAAAAAGGTAAATCTTTAAAAGATAATGCTAGTGTTCATGTTGGCAAAAAAATAATTTTAAAATTAGATATTAAAAATTATTTTGATAGTATTAGTTTTTATAGTATATATAATAATTGTTTTCCGATTGAATATTTTCCAAAAGGGATAGGAATGTTATTGACTTATTTATGTACTTATAATGGTTATTTACCACAAGGAGCGTCAACTTCAGCTTATATTTCTAATTTAGTAATGAAAGATTTTGATGATGAATTAGGTAACTGGTGTGATGAAAATAATATTACCTACACAAGATATTCTGATGATATGACTTTTTCTGGTGATTTTAATCTCGCTTTAATTATTAAAAAAGTTAAAAATATGTTATCTAAATTAGGGCTTGAATTAAATAAAAATAAAATTCATATTATTAAGCAAAATCAACAACAAAAAGTAACTGGTATTGTTGTTAACGAAAGAATGCAAGCAGAAAGAAAATATCGTAAAGAAATTAGAAAAGAAATTTATTATATAAAAAAATATGGTTCAGATTTCCATTTAGATAGAATTAATTATAAAGATAAAGAAAAATATTTGAATAAATTATATGGTAGAATTTTATTTGTTTTACAAATAAATAATGATAAAGCATTTATAAATTATAAAGATTATGTTTTAAAATTAATAAACATATAAAATTAAAATTAATAAACATATAAAATTTTATCTTTGTAAATATCATATTTCATGATATAATGAATATAATGAAAAAGAGGTTATATGTATGGAACAATTAAATAGAAGTGAAGCAAGAAAAATTATTATGACTATTCTTTATCAAATAGTTGTTTATGATAAAAATAAAATGATTTATGAAGTAGAAGATGTTATTAAAGAAAACTTAGAAATTGATAATGAATTTGTTAAAGATATCGTATATGGTGTTATAACATATCAAAATGATTTAGATAAAATTGCTAATAAATATTTAAATAATTGGACGATTGATCGTTTAGGTAGTACAGATATTGCTATTTTAAGAATGGGTATTTATGAATTATTATATACTGATACTCCAAGTATTGTTTCAATTAATGAAGCAGTAGAATTAGCTAAAATATATAGTGATGAAAGTGTTGCTAAAATGATTAATGCGGTTTTAGATAAAGTATATCATGAGATGGTGGAACATGAATGATAAGTATTTAAGTGTAAGTGTTATAAATAGGTATATTAAGCATGTAATAGATACAGATGCTAACTTACAAAAAGTATTTATTAAAGGTGAAATATCTAATTTTAAAGCCCATTCAACTGGGCATTTATATTTTTCAATTAAAGATGAAACTAGTAAAATAAATGCAATTATGTTTAATGGTAATGCTAGAAAATTAAATTTTAATCCAACTGACGGAACAAAAGTTTTAATAACTGGAAGAATTAGTGTTTATGAGGCAACTGGTAATTATCAAATCTATGTCGATGAAATGATTGAAGATGGTGTTGGTAATTTATATATTGCTTTTGAAAAATTAAAGAAACAATTAGCAGCTGAAGGATTATTTGATAGTAAATATAAAAAGTCAATACCTAAATATCCTACTAAAATAGGGGTAGTCACTGCCAATACAGGTGCTGCTATTAAAGATATATTATCAACCATTAAAAGGAGATTTCCTATTGGACAAGTTATATTATTTCCAAGTTTAGTTCAAGGAGATAATGCTGCTAAAGATATTGTTAAAAATATCAAATTAGCTAATACCTATGATTTAGATGTATTAATAGTTGGCCGTGGTGGAGGATCTATTGAAGATTTATGGCCATTTAATGAAGAAATAGTAGCTAGAGCTATATTTGATTCTAAAATACCTATTATTAGTGCAGTTGGGCACGAAGTTGATTTTACAATAGCTGATTTTGTAGCTGATCTAAGAGCGCCAACTCCAACTGGAGCTGCGGAAATGGCTGTACCTAATTTAGTTGATTTAAATAAATATATTGAACAATTAAAAATAAGATTAAGTTCAGATATAATAAAAAAAGTTAACATACAAAAATTAAACTTAGATAGTTTAAGAAATTCATATATACTTAAAAATCCAAGTATATTATTTGAAAATAAGAAACAAAATTTAGATTTAATAAATAATAAAATAAATGAATTATTATTAAAGAAGATAGAATTAAAAAAATTATATTTAGATAGTTTGAAAAATTCTTATGTTTTAAAAAATCCTAATATGTTATTTGAAAATAAAAAGCAAAATTTAATTTTATTAACTAAAGAATTAAATAAAAATATTAATTTAAAAATAGATAATAATGTAACTAAATTAAATACTATTATTGAAAAATTAGAACTTATTAATCCTTTAAATGTTATGAAAAGAGGTTTTAGTTTAACTTATAAAGATGATAAATTAATTAAAAGTGTTAAAAAAATTAAGAAAGATGATGAATTAAATATTAAGTTTAATGATGGTAATATATTAGTAAATGTAAAGGAGATAAATAATGAAATTTGAAGAAAAAATTAAAAAATTAGAAGACATTGTTGCTACTTTAGAAAGTGATACTAATGATTTAGAAGATTCAATTAACAAATATAGTGAAGCAATGAAATTAGTTAAAGAATGTGATGAACAATTAAAAAACATTGAAGAAAGTGTTAATAAAATAGTTAGTGAAAATGGTGAATTAGAAGACTTAAATATTGAAGAATAAGTCTTTTTTTCTTGTCAATAATAAATAAATATTGTATACTTTTAATAGAAAATGATTAAAAAATTTAAAACGATAAGGAGATGTTATAGAAAGTGCAAAAAACACAAGAAAAATTAATTGGTAATGAAAATAATATTTTATTTTATAACGATGAAGAAGGAAATGTAACTGTTGAAGTATTACTTGAAAATGAAGATGTTTGGTTAAATATAGAAGCAATTTCAAAACTTTTTAATATTGATAGAAGTGGTATTGTTAGGCATATCAATAATATTTATAAAGATGATGAATTAAAGCAAAATTCAACTTGTGCAAAAATTGCACAAGTTCAAAAAGAAGGTAATAGAGAAGTTAAAAGAGTTTATCCATATTATAATTTAGATATGATTATTTCTATTGGTTTTAG
>CAMLWC010000049.1 GCA_946488855.1 uncultured Mycoplasmatota bacterium | reverse complement strand
ACATTTTTTGCTTGCTCAAAATGTGCCATAAAATACTGTACATTTTATCATAAAACTTGTTAATTGTATCAGAAAATTTTAAATTTCATGATATAATTATCTAGAGGTGGTTAATGTGAAAGGCATTAAAAGTTTAATATATGAAATTGATGGTCTAAATTTAGTTATTAATATAGGTGATAAAAATCAAATTAAATATAAAGATATTTCAAGTGTAATAAGTGAAGAAAAAACTTTTGAATATTTAAGAAATCTTTTTTGTATTATTGATAGTTGGAATAAAGAATATATTAATACAAAAATGATTGATGGCAGTAGTTGGAGTTTATCTATTATCTATTCTAATGGTAATAAAAAAGAATATAGCGGTAAGTCTAGTTATCCTAATAATTTTGAGGCTTTTGAAAGACTTAATCAAAAATTGATTGATGAGGTTCAAAATGGATAATTTAAGTATTGACTTTAAAAAGCTATTACCATTTGCAGTTGATGCTTTTACTAAAGTATATGGTGAAGAATATCGAGATATTATTTTTCAAAGAATTAATAAAGCTGTTATAATTCCATACCACGATATTGAAGGATTAAGTGATTATATATCATATATTAAAAGGTGTAAAAGACGCGAATATGCTATTAATTTTTTGGATAAAATTGGTGTAGATGTAAAAAAGCACATAAAAGATAATTACACACAACCTTTAGATGATGAAATAGAAAAAATATTAGACCATTATATGGATTCTTCACTTTTGGGATTTAGTAAAGATTCTGATTATTGGGTTCCTCTTCAAGCATTTAAGCCCAATAATGATATCGATCCCAAGAGACTTTTAAAAAATAAAATTAAAATAATTAACTATCTTCTTGATAACAGTCATGAGCAAATAACTGAAGAAAATTTTGATTCGTTTGTTGGAACAGAAGAATATAATGAAATATTAAAAAAAATAAATGAATTAAATTTAGTTTATGAACAATTACTACTAGAATATAGGAAATGGGAAGAACAACTACAACTTTATGAAGAATTTGTAGAATCTGAAAACAAAAGAAAGTCAGAAATTTTAAAAAAGAAAAAAACAACAACATTTATGGATGTTTATTCTAGATTGCCAATCCCTGTAATAAATGCAATTTCTGGTAAATCACTAGAAGAAAAAAGCACCGCCATTTTTGGAAGTTTAGATATTGGTTCAAAAAGTATTATTGAATCATTCAGTTTTAATAATATGGAAAAATTAAAATCTAAAGATGTTGACCTTTGGGATAAATATTATATTGTTTGGAGGCAAAGTTATTATTTAAAAAATATAGGTGTTGAAATACCTAATGAACAAATGCTAAAATGTGATTCAGAAGAAGATGTAAACAATTATTTAATTTTTTTAAGTCAATATAATATTAGAAAATATATACCTTCGGACGATTTAATTAGTTATATAACATCTTTGAGGGAAAATAACTATGAAGATGCACTTAGAGAATATTATGTAACTAGAGACGATTTTTTAGATGCAAAAGGAAAATTTCGCAATAATGAAGGTAATCATAAATACATTTATGAACAAATAAAAAATAAAAGAGTATGTATAGCAGGTCAAGGTGGAACTAGAAGTGATAATGAATTTATATCAATAATGTTTTATGCAATAAGAACTTATGATGGGGGTAGTTTGTTTTACACTTTTATGCATGAATGCGGACATATTATAGACCAAAGTTCAAAGGGTACAGGTTTTGAATCTTCCAATGATTTTAATGAAAATTCTGAAAAAAATCCTTATGACAATGCTTTCCGTAAATATGAGAAATTTAACGAAACATTAAATGATATTTTTACAATGGAAGCAGTTGAATTACTACATAATCATGGGATATATTTAATTGAACCTTCAGAATTTACTTTATCAGATATAAGTAATCATAATACTGCATTAATTACTAAAAATTTATTAAGACCACTATTATCTAAATTTAGACAACAAGTTATTAGTGCTAAAGTAAAAGCAGATCATAGTGAACTTATAAGATATATTGGGAAAGATAATTTTGAAGAATTAGTAGATGTAGTAAATAAAGTTGATTACCTATCTCGAAATGGAGTTGTACCTAAAATTGATACATCACCAGAGGATGAGATGGTTAAAGAGTATTTTGAACAAGTAGAAAGAGCAAAAAAGATATATAGTAATATTGATAATTTTTATAGTAATAATGTAGAAAATTTAATAACAACACCTAATAGTGAAATAAGAAAAAGTAGATAAAAAGATGATTAAAAGCATTAACGCTCATAATCATCTTTTTCTTTTGTTAATAAGTTCTATTATTTTTGGGTTAGATTTAAATTCTTCTAAGATTTTAAATTCAGGCATAAAAAATGTCCTCCTTCCTAGAAAGAGAACATTAAAGTTTTATATAAAATAAAAACTTACGAACTTTTTACAGTCCGTAAGTTGTATTCAAATGGAGCGAGTGTCGTAGATATCTACAACGCTTTCTCTAGTGATATGATAAATACCACTCACTACTAATAATATACCACAAAATTAACTAATTTCAACAATTTTAAATTAATTTGTTTCAAAAAATATTAAATATTAAATAATGTTATAATAATATTAATTTTTAGGGAGGTTTAGGTATGGAGAAGTTTGAAAAAATTGATAATGAATTTTATGCTTCAAAATATGGAATACCAAGAGTTGGTGATCCAAACGAAATTTGGAAAAAGATAAAAGATAATAGAGAATTATTAAATTGGTCTATTAAGAAAACAAAAGATAAATTTGGAGAAAGAGATTTAGTAAATGGTTTAGCTATATGCGATAATATTCTTGTTGATTATAATGGTGTTGATAAAGATATATATCAAGAATTGGTTAATTTAATCTATTCTAACGAACAAATTGCTAGAATTGTTCAAGATGGTTATAACAATGGTGGTTTTTCTTATTTACTAATGACTTTATGGAATCCTAATTTAAAATTAACAGATGAACAAAAAGCTTTTGCAGTTGATGAAGCAATGAATAAAATGGGTACTGTCAGACATGAAAATGCTATGAATGAGTATTCTAAAAAACTTGATGAAAAAGGTATTACAGATGAACAAACTATGTATACTGAATTTGGAGGTTCTGTAAATCCTGTAGGTGCTAAAACTGGTAATATGTATATGGCTAGTTTATTTAGTTCATTAAGCGATACTCAAGCACATGGTTCAGGAGATTTTGATATAAGATATTGGATACTTAGAAATCCAAATTGGTCATTAGAGGAAAAGCAAAAATTAATTATGGATTTTTGGACTGATGATGAAATTTATGATGAAACACTAGAACAATGGGAATGGGGAGTAGTTAATGATGATGCCAATTATAAAGGCGAAGCACTACCACAATTCGATAAGAGTGAAATGTATGAGTATTCTTATGAAGAATTATTAAAATTTTATGGTAATAAAGAAACAACTGATAGAATTTGGGATGAAATACAATTCTGTAAACAAATGCATCAATTAAGATCTCAACAATGGGAATTAGAATTTGTTAAGCCAAGAGTTTTAGAAAAAATAAGGCAAAATTAAAGGTGATTACATACCAATTTCGTAATCATCTTTTCCTTTGTCTTTATTTTTATCATTTTCTTTATTCCAAATATAGTCATCTTGAATTGATTCAATAGTTTTATCACTAAATATTTTATGATTATATAAATCTTTTGAAAAATTCCAATAATCTTCTCGTTCTTTTTCTTTTCCAAACATTTTATCTTTTATAAATTTAACTAATCTATCAAATAAATTTTCAAAGAAATTAATGGTATTTTGTAGTTTAGAATTCTTTTCTTTAAGGTCATCAATTTCATCTTCTTGTTTATCTATCTTTTTTTCAAGAGATTTAACTTTAATGTTTAAGGCATCATTGTTTTCGGTTAGTATTTTAACTTTTTCTCTGTTTTCTTTTAATTCAGTTTCAACATCATTTAAGGTAATAGATAACTTTTGCATTTTCTTATATTCTTTATTAGTTGAATCTACTTGCTGAATAAATTTATCAATTTTATCTTTATCATCTTTGTTTAAAACATATTTATCTTTGTTAGTAAAAGTAGTTTTTAAATTATTAACTATATCTTTAACTTCATTAGAATTATTATCTAGTTCTTGTGATTTTTTATTAGCAATTTCTAATCGTTCTTTATTTTTAGATAATTCTTCTTGCATTTCAATATAGTTTCCCATATCTTTAACGTTTATATCTTTATTTCTACCTTTTTGTTTAGTTTTTAAAACATTATTTAAGCCATATTCTTTATTAAAATTAGCAATACATAAAGTTCTCATTTTATCTTGGAGTTCTATTAATTTTGCTTTAGTAAATACATCAGATTTACCAACTTGTTTAGACATACCATTTTTGCTTTTATATTTAATTGGAACACCGACAATATGCATGTGTGGACTAGTTTCATCATAATGAATAATTGCACTTGCTACTTTAAAGTTAGGAATTAAAGTTTCTAAATCTTTAACTTGTTCTTTATATACATTAGACATTTTATGTTTAAATTTTTCATCTTTGGTATCCCAATATTTTTTATCACCAAGTTCAATAATAATTTCACAAGCTAAATCATTTTTAGAATTATCACTAATCTTTTTGAAGTAGTCATCTATTTTTCTATCATCTCTTGTTTGTTTAGAATTGTATTCTAATCTTGCTTCTTCAAATTCATCTTTATACAATTTTTGAACATCACTATATAAAGAAGTAGTTCCTCTAACTATTTCAATTAAGTGTTGTTTGTCATCATACTTACGATAATTATGTTTATCAACACGAGATAATTGTCTAGCATTTTGAATCGCATTATTTGATAGAGAAGTAGTTCCACTAGCATTAGATTTTGCTCTTGCTCTTGATACATTTTTTCTATTCTTATCACTACCCAAATGAAGTGAATAAGCAAGTTCTGACATATATAAATCACATCCTTTCTTTGCACCTATTTTGTTTATGACAAAATATTTAACCCCCTAGGTATTTTGACACAAGCATCAAAATAACCTCGTGGGTTAGGGATTCCCTAGAACCCTTTTGAAACTTATTTCGTAATGTTTTAAAGTTGTTGCAATAAAACAAAACTACATAAGTTTATAAAATGCTTTTCCCACTTTCACGAGTAAACTCGCAAAACG
>CAMLWC010000048.1 GCA_946488855.1 uncultured Mycoplasmatota bacterium | reverse complement strand
GTCCTATGTTTAAATACGAACTGCTTCCTCCTGCTAGATTATATTCATCTAGTGTTAGTAAACCAACTTTGGCAGTTTCTGTTGATAAATTATTTGTACAAGTTGTTCTTGCACTTGAACTACTAGTAGTTGTTTCACTACACCATGTTTGTTCTACTATTACATCATTTCCTCTCAATCTTGGATAAAAATAATTATTTAACCAATCTTTAGCATAACTTCCATTCCAATTTTCGGCTGTATCACTTGCTCCCCATGGTATTGCTGTTACATTTTCATCGGTTATTAACCTTACTGTTCCATCGGCATTTATTCCCATTATTCGCCATAAAAATCCTGAATACCATATATAATTGGTTGTTGGATTCCCTTTTATATAACATCCGCCCATATATTGATATGTTGTTCCATCTGTTTTACAAGAATCATTTGAATACACCAATTCTTTAGCTTTTTCTATTATTGGATCACCTACTAATGCTATTTCATCACCACATTCTTCATCATCCATTGCAAATTGATTATTTGAGCATAATGTAAATTTATGATTATTACTCTTAATAACTAATCCTGTTACCTTACCATTTGAATAACTATTTGATATTACTGTAGCATTACCTAAGTTTAACATTTTTCCTATTTCCTCTTCAGTAAATGATGTTTTAATTGAACAATCGATATCCTCACTACCTAATGTTCCCATTTGTTTTTTCATTTCACTTGATGCACAATAGTTATTTATTCCTCCTAATATCAATTGAGCTTCTGATTTACCTGCTGATATCTTAGCATCCTCAATTACATTTAATATAATTGGTGTAGCAATAAGAGCTACTATTGCTAAAATAATTATTACTGCTAATAATTCTATTAGCGTAAACGCATTTTTTATTTTTTTCATAATAATTTTACCTTACCTTCCTATTTAAAGTATACATTATTTTTTTATTTTTGTCCATATCTAATTTACGAGCACGCCAAATATTTTTTGAAAATTATACACAAAAAAAGAATTAAAAATATTCTTCTTCTTTTTTATCTTCTAAATTAATTGTTTCTCTTTGATTAAAATCAGTTTTAATAACTTTTCTTGTTTTTTCATCAACATCATATATTGGTTTAAGATTAAATTTTAACATTTTAGATAATATGATATTAGGAAAAATATTAATAATTTTATTATATTTTTTAGTTGTTTCATTATAATATTTTTTAGCTAAAGTTATTTCTTCTTCAACCATATTAAATTGTTTAATAACATTTAAAAATACAGGATTTTGTTTTAAAATAATATTTGAATCAGCTATTTCCCATAAATGATCAATATATTTATTTAACTCTATATTAGTTGTTATTTTTTCTTTGATTGTTTGTTTAGTATAATCTTCTTTAGTTAAAAATAATATTCTATCAATAGTATCTTTTTCTAAATTATATTGTTTAAATATATTGACTAAAGTTGGAATTAAATTAATTCTTTTTTGAAAATAAGTATCTAATTCTAAAAATAATTTATTAGATTTATTATCTAAACTATTAAATAAATTATACATTCCATAAACATAACAAACTATAATAATGATTATTATTACTATCCACATTTACATCACCTATAGTTATTATACCATATTTTTTTATATTTTATTTGGGTTAAAGTCAATTCCCACATTTACTTTACTATTTAAATATTTATCATTTATAAATTTTAAATAATTATATATTTTTTTTGTATCTTTGTATTTTATTATTATTTGGTAATAATAAATATTATTTATTTTAGGTATTACAGATGGACTTGGGCCTAAAATAATTTCATCTTTTAAATTATATTTTAAATAACTTATTATCTTATTTGCTTCTTCTTCACATTTCATATTATCAGTACCTTGTATTTTAACTACACATAAGTTATAAAAAGGTGGATATTTTAATATTTTTCTTATTCTCATTTCTTCATTATAAAAACTTAAATAATCATGTTTTTTAGCATAAACTAAACTATAATGATCAATATTAAATGCTTGAATAATAACTTCACCTAATAAATCACTTCTACCTGCTCTACCTGCTACTTGATTTAATAGTTGAAATGTTCTTTCACCACTTCTAAAATCAGGAATATTTAAAGACGCATCACCATTTAATACACCTACTAAAGTAACTTTAGGAAAATTTAGTCCTTTAGCTATCATTTGAGTCCCAATTAAAATATTATATTTTTCAATTTCAAAATCATTGATAATCTTTTGATGAGCTTGTTTTGTTCTAGTGGTATCTACATCCATTCTAACTACTTTAGCATTACTAAATTCATTAATAACCTCTTGCTCTAATTTTTCAGTTCCCATTCCTCGTTCTTTGATATCGGTACTATTACAAGTAGGACATTTATATAGTTTATTTGTTTCATAATTACAATAATGGCAAATCATTTTTCTAGAAGTTAAATGATAAGTAAGTGGTATATCACATTTAGGACATTTATGCGTAAAGCCACAATTATTACATGTTGTAATAGTGGTATAACCTCTTCTATTTAATAAAATAATAACTTGTTCATTATTATTTAATTTTTCATTTATTTTATCTTTTAATAATCTAGAAAATATAGTATTTTTATTTTTTATTTCTTCTTTCATATCAACTAAAGTTACTTTAGGTAAATTATTATTAACTCTATTTTTAATTTCTAACAATTCATAAATATTAGTTTTTGCTCTAGTATAACTTTCAATTGATGGTGTGGCACTACCTAATATAATTGGTATATTATACTTTTTAGCTCTGTATAAACCAACATCAATGGCATTATATCTAGGATTATTTTCTTGTTTATAAGTATTAGAATGTTCTTCATCAATTATAATGATACCTAAATTAGTTAAAGGCGCAAATACAGCACTTCTAGCTCCTATTACAATATTAACTTCTTTTCTTTCAATTTTGCGCCATTCATCATATTTTTCTCCATTACTTAAATGACTATGTAATATTGCAATATTATTACCAAATCTTTTTTTAAATGTTTCTACTAGTTGTGGCGTTAAACTGATTTCAGGAACTAAGACCAAAGCTTGTTTATTTAAATTGATTACTTTCTTAATTAAATTCATATAAACTTCTGTTTTCCCACTACCAGTTACACCGTGTAATAAGTAAGGTTTAAATTTGTTTAAATCAATTTTATTTATAACATTATTTTGTTCTAAAGTTAATTTTCTTTCTTCTTCTATTTCAAATACTTCTTCATTTAATCTGTAAACTTCTTTTTCATATTTTTCAACTATATTATTTTTAATCAGTTTATCTACTGTATATTTAGATATTTGATTAGCTTCTTTTAAGGATATATCTTTATTATTTAGCATATTTAAAATAATTTCTTCATTTTCATTTTTAGAGACATAATCTTTTATTTTTCTTATAAAATAAACATATTTTTTATTTACTTTATTAGTTGTTTTAGCTTTTAAAGCTGTTGGTAACATCGTTTGATAAGCACTAGTTAAAGTACATAAAGTTTTTTTACTAATGTATTTACCTAAGTCTAATAATTCATCATTTAAAACAGGATTGTCATCAATTAAACTAATTATTTCTTTTAGTTCATAATCACATTCTATTTTATCTTTAATTTCAACAATAAAGCCTTCTAATTTCCGATTACCAAATGGTACTAAACACCTAACACCTACTTTAGCATTCATACCATTAGGTATTAAATAAGAAAATGTTTTATCTAGTTTTTGAATTTCAACTAATACATTAGCTATCATTATGTCACATCCCTTTATATGATACTATCTTCTCCTATTAATCTTTTTAAATTATTTATAATTGTGTTATGTAAAGATATATCATAAGTCATACAATAATCTTTTAAAACAAATACATTATAATTTTTTTCAAATAAATCTATTGCCGTTTTTTGAACACACGCATCTGTATCGAAACCACACAAATAAATTTCATTAATATTATTTTCTTTTACGTATTGTTCTAATTCATCACTAACTGCAGAATATATCTTTTTTTCAAATATTTTATAATTTTTAGTATCTATTAAAATTTTTCTTCCCTCTTCAGTTAAACAACCTTCATATTTTAATTTTTTATACCATATACTTTCTTTACTATTAATAAATTTAGTAAAAACAATATCATCATATTTATTTGAATTTAATAAATCAATAATTCTTTTTAAAACATCTATATTTTTTCATTAATAAAATCCTTTTGAACATCTATTACTATTAAAAGTTTTTTCATATTAATCTCTCCTTATAATCTCATTTTAACACTCTCATTAATTTTTTGTCAATTATATTATTATCATTCATTTTTTTTGTTGTTTTACATATTCTATTATAGAAGTGTGAGGTGAATATTATTAATAACGATATATATGAAAATGCAATGTGTAAAATTGAACAAGATAAACATTGCAGGCCAAAATGTGTAACTTGTATTGGGGCTACTGGGCCAACTGGACCTACTGGACCTCAAGGACCTACTACTGTTGCAATTGGAAGAACAACTACAGGTCAACCTGGAAGTGATGCAACTGTAATTAATGAAGGTACTAATCAAAACGCAATTTTAGATTTTACTATTCCTGCAGGTGCAACGGGGGCTACTGGACCTACTGGGGCTACTGGACCAACTGGACCTTCTGGAACAGCCGGAGCCACTGGACCTACTGGACCTACCGGGCCTCAAGGACCTACTGGACCACAAGGTGTTCAAGGAATTCAGGGAGTTCAAGGAATAGCAGGAACCGCCGGTGCTACAGGGCCAACTGGACCTACTGGGCCAGCTGGTACTGGGGCTACTGGATCTACCGGGCCTACTGGGCCAACAGGACCTACTGGGCCTCAAGGGGTTACTGGACCTACCGGACCTGGAGCAACGGGACCTACTGGGCCTACTGGTGCTACCGGACCTACTGGACCAAGTGTAACACCTACTTTAGCTATCGGAACAGTTACTACTGGTCCTACTGCATCCGCTTCTATTACAGGTACTTCTCCTAATTTCTTTATCAATCTTACAATACCTGCTGGACCTACCGGGGCAACAGGACCTACTGGGCCAACAGGACCTGCTGGTACTGGGGCTACTGGACCTACTGGGCCTACTGGTGCCACTGGATTAACTGGAGCTACTGGACCTGAAGGTGCTACTGGACCTACTGGACCTGAAGGTGCTA
>CAMLWC010000047.1 GCA_946488855.1 uncultured Mycoplasmatota bacterium | reverse complement strand
TGCAACCTGTTCAACCTGCGCAACCTGTGCAACCTGTTCAACCAGCTCAACCTGCTCAACCAGCTCAACCAGCTCATGAATATGAAAACAACAATAATGATTTTAATAAAATAAGAAATAATAAATTAATAATATTTATAGTTATACTTATTTTATTATTAGTTGCAGGAGGTATTGGATTGTTTTTCTTCTTAAACAGAAGTAAAAATCCAGAAATAATATTTAAAGAATCTTTGTCTGAAGCAAAACAACAATTTAATAAATTAACCGAAACCTTAAATAATAACTTAAAAATTGTTAACAATGATAAAATTGTTGTTAATAGTAATATAACATTTGATTCAACTAATCAAGAATTAGCCGAATTAAAAAATTTAAAATTAAATTATTTATATGAGCTAGATTATCAAAACAAATATATGAATATGATTACTTCTTTAGAAAATGAAAATAAACAAATTATGGATTTAATTGTATATTTAGTTGATAATTCTCTATTTTTAGAATCAGAAAGTTTATTTGATAAAGTTATTAAAATTCAAGATATGAATTTTGATGAATTATTTAAAAATGAAAATATTGATGATTTAGAAACAACTTTAGATGATGTAAAATATTTAGTTAACTCTTTAATAGATTATACTTCAGATTCATTAATTAGTGAAAATTTTAAAAATGAAAATGAAAAAATAAATATTAATGGTAATGATGTTAATGTTGTTGCTAATAAATATACATTAAATAATGAATCTCTTACAATAATGAAAAAAAGCATTATTGAAAAAATATTAAATGATAGTAAGTTTATTGAAATATTAGCTAAATATGGTGAAACAACAACAGAAGAAATTACTGAAATATTAAATGAAGAAAAAAATAAAGATTTCAATTCAATAATTGGTGATGCTAATAAATCTGCAGGATTATCAGAATCTAATATGATTTTAAGTGGAATAGAAAATTATTGTGCAATAAGTAGTTTAAAGAAAGAAATGGGCACATTAACTAATGATGATATAGATTGTGAAAATAAAACTTCTTTTACTAATGATGAAATCAATAAGATGATTAATTTAGGTAATGCTAAAATCAACAAACTAGTTTATACAAATGAAATTACTGAATTAGTAGTTGAAAGTAATGGTTACATTTTTACACTTCAAAGTGATAAAACATTTAAAGAAGAAAAATTAAATAATGAAGACACTAATTTAGAATTTACAATATTTACAGAAAAAAATAAATTTATAGGTTTTAAAATTAATAATAAAAATGAACTAATAAATTACATAGATTATAACAACGCACAAAATTTAATTGTTAATTTTGATGAAAATAATTCTATTGTTAGTAAAACTGAAAATAACATAACTGATATTACTATTACCAATAATGACAAAGTTAATAAAATAACTTACAAAAATAACGATGTCAAAGAATTAAATATAACATTAGAAAATGATGTCAATATTAATATTATATTTAATATTGAAGATATAAACGATGGTGAAAGAAATATAAAAACAAATATTACTATTAATACTAAAACTAATGGTGAAAATATCAATTTTAAAATACTAATTGACTCTACAGAATATACTAATAAAGATATTGAAATTAAAAAACCAAATAGTTATATCGAACTTAATGAATTAACAGAAAATGATATTCAAAAGATAATGGAAAATCTATATAAAAATGCTGAAGGAACATTCTTAGAAAATATTTTAAACTCATTAATTAATATTGGAAATACAAATCCTAATTTAGATATATATTAAAAGTGTAAACAAACACTTTTTTTATTTTTTTAAATATGCTAAAATATTTTTAGGTGATTTATAATGACAATAACTTTAAAAGTTAGTGAAAATACTAAACAAAAAATGATTGAATATTTTGAAGATAAAAAAAGGCCAAAAACTCCTGATTATGCAATTTTTCAAGCAGATGAAGCTGATACTGTAGTTACTCTATATAATTCTGGTAAAGCTGTATTTCAAGGAATAAGTGCTGATATAGATGCAAATATGTGGAAAGAAATGGAAAAACATTTAAATCCTAATAAAGCTGTGGAAATGACTAATAGTAATGATAAAAAGAAAAAAGAAAAAGTAATTGAAAAAATTGACCCAAAGATTTATTATGCAACAACAATCGGATCTGATGAAGTTGGTACAGGAGACTATTTTGGTCCTATTGTTGTCACTGCAAGTTATGTAGAAAAAGAACATATTACTTTTTTAGAAGGATTAGGTGTCAAAGATTCTAAAAAATTAACAGATGAAAAAATATTAGAAATTGTACCTAAAATAATTAAAAAAATTCCTTATGAGTGTATTATTTTATCTAATAAAGAATATAATGAAAATTATACCAATGACATGAATATGAATAAAGTTAAAGCGATTTTACATAATAAAGTTTTAAAAAAAATATTAGAAAAACATCAAGCAGAATATGTTGTAGTTGACCAATTTGCTAATCCATACGTCTACTATAACTATTTAAAAGGAACTAATTATGTTAAAAATATTACATTTATGACTAAAGCTGAAGATAAATGCTTATCTGTTGCTTGTGCTTCTTTAATAAGTAGATATGTTTTTTTAAAACAATTTGATAAATTAGGTGAATCAATTGATACATTTTTAATTAAAGGTGCTAGTGATAAAGTTGACGAATTGGGAGTTAAAATTGTTAAAAAATATGGTTTCGATAAATTAAAAGAAGTAGCTAAATTAAATTTTAAAAATACTGAAAAAATTAAAAATATAATAGAAAAAACTGTATAAAATTTATACAGTTTTTTATTTTTGGTAAATTTTTACTTTCATTTTTAATATTGATGATAAATATTCTACTCTTGGATCATTACCAGTTACTATTATATCAACCTCATGAGTACCTACACCTAATCCTTTTAAATCAACATACACATTAATATCTGAAGCTGTAATATCTTTAACAATATCAGAAACACCTTTTAATTTTACTGGAACACTATCAATATCAATAGGAGTTACACCATAATTGCTTCCCAAATTTATAGTTGAAATTGATACATCTGGTATTTCAACATTACTTATATCACTACTTAATTTAACATCAACAGTTACATTATTTAAACTCATGTATTTTACACCTGCAGGTTTTTCTAAGTCAACTTTAAATTGTGTATCTTCAGATAATCCTTCAACATTAATATATACTGGAATATATTCAATAGTTGATAAAACATCACTTGTGCCATAAATTGTTACACTAGTATTTTTATTATCATTTATTATAAAATTACTAATTCCCATATTATAAATTACGTTACCAGTTGGTATAACTTGAATTGGAACTTCTTTACTAGGTGAAGTAATAGATAACTCAACATTTACTTTTGCTGGACTAATTTCTACATCTACTACATTACCCTCCTCATCATAAGCTCTCAATGTAGCAGGGACATTAATTTTTTCTCCTAATTCAAATTTAGGTAAAGTTTTAACATCAACTAATGCTTTTACTGTAGCTACTTTATCAACTTTATATGAAGCACCTTTAATTACAACAGAATCAGTATCAGATTTCATTTCATCTATTATATATTTTTGATCTAAAGAATCTTGATTCAATAAATCAATAGATAATGTCTTAGTTGATGAAACTTTTTCATAAATAACAACTGTTGCAACTGAAGGATTTATACTATATTTTATGCCACTACTCAATTGATCATATTTTATATCAACTTTATGTGTACCGGGTTTTAATCCCCATAAATCAATTACTACTTCATTAGTTGGTGATTGCTTAGCAATATATAAATCTGCTTTGTTACCAATTAAAGTAATATCAACACTTTCAGGAATTCCTTCAACAACATAATTATCTTCATCATATAAAACTTTAACTTGTTGAATGTCTAAAACTTCAGCAGAACTTTCTGAAAAAGTTAATATTTTTTGATCTATCACTATAAAAGTAAATATTGCTATAATTAAAGAAATAAACAACAATGTATTAGACTGAGAAAGCCAATTTTCAAATCTTTTACTAGGTTTATCATATTTTTTATTTATGATTAAAATTAATTTACTAATAGGAATGACTATTAATTTATCGATGATTTTTGAGAAAAAAATTCCAATTTTTTTAAACATTTTCATTTTTTACTTCCTCCTCATCAATTATTACTTCCTTTTTAGGCCTTAATTCTTCTAATAATCTTAATTTCACTTCATCCAATGTTAAATTATAATAAAGTTCTCCATCTATTGCAAGTGATAATCTACCTGTTTCCTCTGAAACTATTATTGAGATACAATCAGTAACTTCAGATATACCTAGAGCTGCTCTATGTCTAGTTCCTAAACGTTTGCTTATTTTTAAACTATCACTTGTAGGGAAAACGGCACCAGCACTAGTAATTTTATCTCCTTGAATTATCAATCCTCCATCATGTAAAGGATTGTTCGGAAAAAATATTGAAATCAATAAATCAGACGAAATTTCAGCATAAATTTTCTTTGATTTTTGAATATAATCATTTAAACTATTATCTCTTTCTAAAACTATTAAAGCACCTATAGATTGTTTTCTCAAATAATCTAATGCATTAGTAATTTCATAAACCATTTTTTCTCTTTCATCAACCGTCAAAACTTTATGTCTTCCTAACAATTGACTTCTTCCTAATTGTTCTAAAACACTTCTAATCTCTGGCTGAAATATAACTATTAATGCTAATGGTCCCCATTCAATGACGTAATCCAATAAGAAGCCAATTGTTACTAAGCCTAAAATATCACTAAAAACTTTTAATATCAAAATTACTAGTATTCCTTTAAAAAGTAATACCATTTTTACATTTTTTCTTAAACTTTTTAAAATATAGTAAAGTGCTAACCAAACTATTAAAACATCAATTAATTTTTTAATTAATTCTATAATACTATTAAATGTCATTTTTTACCTCCTTTAATATTATATCATAAAATTGAGTTTAAAAAAATGACTACTATTAGTCATTTTACCAACCAAATAGTTTTGAAATTTGTGGTAAGAAAATAATAAATAATAACATAACCACTAAAATAATACCAATTAAAATATAAGCCCCTTTGTTATTATTTTTTTTAACTTCATGATTTACTTCTTGTTTTGGAGCTTCAAATGGACTATATTGATTTGTATGTGATAAAGCTTCTTCCATAGCATCTTCTTTATTTAAATTAGAAACAGCAGCCATAGGATTTACATCATTTGCTTGTGACTCAATTGTTGGCATTGCTTGTGACTCAACTGTTGGCATTGCTTGTGGCTCAACTGTTGGCATTGGTTGTGGCTCAACT
>CAMLWC010000046.1 GCA_946488855.1 uncultured Mycoplasmatota bacterium | reverse complement strand
ATGTTGATACAGAACTAGAAGAAAATAGAGAAAAAATTAAAATACTAACTGAAAACAATGAGGCATTATCTCTTAAAGTGGATACTTTATCAAAAAATATTGAAAATAAAAATAAAGAGATTAAAGAGTTGAAAAAAGATAATAAACATTTTGAAGAATTAGTAGATTACTTTAAAGATTTATTTAGTAGATTAGTCAACTTTATCAAACATAAAATGTTTGGAAAAGACAAAGAACGTGAAGATTATTGGGGATTTTCTAAAGACTTATACGAACATGGAATATTTAGCGATAAAACTATTACTGATATAAAAGATGACTATGATTGGAATAAAGAAAATGATAAACACAAAGATCATGATGACTTTGATTTAGAAATATAAATAACAGCTACTAACTAGCAAATTATATGGTAAAATAATATCAAAGTTTTGAGATTCTTCAGACGTGTCTGAAAAATTCAGAAAGGAGCAATTTATGTTAGAAAAAAATAATTCGCTTGTCTTAGAAATTAGTGCTATGGTAAACGAAGCAAAATCAAATTTAGCAAAAGAAATAAATAAATCAATAACCTATGTATATTGGAATATAGGGAGAATTATTGTTAAACATGAAAACGAAGATAATAACCGATTAGAGTATGGTAAAGAAGTTTTAAAAGAATTATCTAAAGAATTAACAAAACTTCTAGGTAAAGGTTATTCACTTACTAATTTAACTTATATGAGATGGTTTTATAATGTATATCCTGATTATAGTATGATAAATGAGTCATTAAGTTGGTCACATTATGTTGAACTAATAACAATTAAAGATGATGCAAAAAGAAATTTTTATGAAAAAGAATGTATTAATTCCAACTGGTCTGTTCGAGAATTACAAAGACAATTAGATACTTCTTTATTTGAAAGATTACTTCTTTCAGATGGTAAAAATAACAAGGAAAAAGTGCTTGAACTATCAAAAAAAGGTCAAACAGTTAATAAGCCAAGCGATATTATAAAACAACCTTATGTATTTGAATTTCTTGGAATAAAAGAACAGAAACCACTTCTAGAAAAAGATTTAGAATATAAATTAATCAGACATATAGAAGATTTTTTGCTTGAGTTAGGTAAAGGATTTATGTTTGTTGGCAGTCAGCAAAGAATAACACTTAACAATACTGATTATTATGTTGATATGGTATTTTATAATAAGTTTCTTAAATCTTATGTTTTAATTGACTTGAAAATGAACAAATTAAAAGCAGAAAATTTAGGACAAATGAATATGTATCTAAATTATTATGAAAAGGTAGTAAATAGTGAGGATGATGGAAAACCAATAGGTATTATATTATGTGCTGAAAAAGATAAAGTTGCTCTAGAATATGCCTTAGGTGGTTTATCTAGTAATATTTTCGCTTCAACTTATACCTATTATATTCCTGATAAAGAACAGTTAATCAATGAAGTTGAAAAAGTGTTAAGCGAAACAAAATGGGATGATTGTTAATATTAACCATCCCATTTATTAATATAAATTTTGTATCAGTTATATTCTCTTAATCTATCAATAATAGACTTTTTCGCAATAATTTTCCTGTATGCAATTATTGGTGTAATAACACAAATTATTATAACTAATAATACTGCAATCAATATTGGTATTATAGGTATACTAAATGCAATATCTGCATAATTCATTGCTTGAAAAACCATATATGTAAGTAAAGTACCAATTGTTGCTGTTATAAAAATTGAGAATAAAGCATAAAGAAAACCTTCACAAATAAGTAATTTAAAAATTTGTTTTTCTGTCATTCCAATACTTTCCATAGTAGCAAAAGTTAGTTTTCTATTCTGAATATTGCATACTATTGTATTAACATAATTAAGTGTGCCTACAAAAAGCAATAGTAAGGAAAGAACAGTACCAATTTCCATCATACTTCCTTGGGCTTCTTGGATAGTTCTCATATTTTCATATTTTGACTCATAATATAAATCATTACTATAGGAGCTTTCGTTAATTAAAGATAATATTTCATTTTCTAAATTTACATCATAAGATTCATCATATTTTATATTGAGATTTAATATATCTTGTTCTTTTGTAATTTGGTCTAAATAATTCTTACTTACGATTATGTTAGCACCAATGTTAGAAGTACCGCCATAATACATATCATAATTAATTGCTTTAATTGTAATATTATATGATTTATCATTAATATAAAAAGTAATTTTTTCATTATTAGTATATTCAGATGGTATATCAAACCCAGAAAATTGAACTATCCCAACATTTCCTTGTAAAAAATCTCTTTTATTTATTTTATGCCCCAATAATTCATTTAAATAATCAAATTCTTGCTCATCAATAGCTTTTATCATACCATAATATTTCTCTGGATTATTTTGATAGTCATTTACTGTTTCATCATAATTCATATATGATTTTGTGGATACATACTGTTTAATCCATATATCAGAAAATTCATTCTTTACATAAGGAAGAACAATAGGAACTCCTGTTACTGAATGTATTTCTTTTATGCCTTCTAAATTATTTATAGAAGAAACTAATTGTTTATCTATCGCTGGCTCTAACGAGTACATATTATCTTCAGTTTGAGTATAATTTCTTATTATTAAATCAGCATCCCAATAATTAGGCATTATTGTTCTTTCGCCTTGACTACTAATAAGAGTAGAAAGACAGTAAAAAACAGATAAGCTAGTTGCTAAAGATAGAAAAACTATAATTGTTTTTTTCTTATCTTTTGTTAATTGTTCCTTTGCCATTCTCCAAATTAAGTTGCCTTTTCTTACCTTTTTTACTTTGTTTTTGTTTTGTATTGCACCATAGTATCTAGTTGCTTCAACTGGTGTTACGCTAGTAGCAATTTTTATTGGTTTTTTAATTCCTAAGAAAATAGAGATAATTATTGTTATAATACTTAATATTAAAATAAGAGGATTAAAAACAAAATCTATATTTCCGTTAGATATTCCCATTACTTCCATTACATAAGGCAATAAAAATAGTGATAAAATAATACCAATCATAGTACCAACTATAATTCCTAATACACTAATAAATAACATTTGTTTACTAATGAACTTAACTAATTCTTTTTTTGTCATACCTAGTGCTTGCAATAAACCATAATATCTGATTTTCCCTGATATAGATAAATAAAGAATATTATAAATTAATAAATAAGCACTCAAGCAAATTATAAAACATAGTCCACAAATACCAATTAGTATTATTAAGGAGTTTTCAATATATGATGATACTTGAAAAACTTGTTGATCTTGCAAATTTAAATTTTTTTCTAAATTATTTATTGTACTTTTCATAACATAGTTACTATCGAATTTTATATATAAAATACCATTTGTTTCTAATTCAAAACCTGATTGATTATAAAATTCTTTAGAAACATAAAAATTAGATTTATTACCATATCCTTCCCATATACCACTAATAGTAAAAACTTCAGTATGGATTCCATTATTATTTTCATAAGTCATTGTAAAGCTGTCACCAACACCTAATGATTCTTTTCCACTTTCTTTTAATGCTTCTTTTGAAACCATTAATTCATTGTATTTTTTTGGATAACTTCCTTCAATGTTTGTGGTAGCACTTATGTGTTGTTGTTTCCAAAAAACTTCATCGCTATATAATAGACCGAGATTAACAGTATCATCTGAATCTGTACTTTTTATACTTCCTGAATATGCTTGAATACCAACTGATTCAATTTTTTTATTACTAGATAAAAATTTTAATTGCTCATCTGTAAAACCATTGGCAATCGTAATATCAAATTCTCCACCATATAAACGAGTATCTTGCATTCTACTTAAATCTAAATATGTTATCCCAATTGTAAATACACAAAATAACATAAAAGAAGCTAATGCAATCGTAGAAAATAATATTGCAAATTTCCCTTTGTTTGCTTTTATAGTATTTTTTGCTAATTTTGTTATTGGATTTTGTTTTTTATTTATTTGCATTAGAATCACTTCCTTTTATGATTTTTCCATCACCAATTTTAATGATTCTATCAGCCATGTTTGCTACATCTGGATCATGTGTAATTACGATAAGAGTTTGATTATATTGTTTAGCAAGATCTTTAAGAAGATTTATAACGTTCTGACTTCCTTTTGTATCTAAATTCCCTGTTGGCTCATCTGCTAATATAATCGCTGGTTTTGTAGCTAAAGCTCTTGCAATAGCAACTCTTTGCTGCTCTCCACCAGAAAGCATTGCTGGTAACATCTCTTTCTTATCAAAAATATTTAATTTTTTTAATAATTCTTCTATAAAATTAGAATCTACCGTAATTCCATCTAAATCAAGGGGAAATGTTATATTTTCATAAACATTTAAATCAGGAATTAAATTATATTGTTGAAAAATAAAACCTACTTTTCTTCTTCTGAATAGTGCTAATTCTTCATTAGACATTTTTGAAAGATTTACACCATCTACTACAACTGTTCCACTACTAGGTATATCTAGTCCACCTATCATGTGTAACAATGTAGATTTACCACTACCAGATTTACCAATTATAGAAACAAATTCTTTCTTTTTTACTTCAAAGTTGACTCCATCTAATGCTTTAACTATGTTATCACCAATCTTATAATATTTTTTTAAATTATTTGTTTTCACAATTATATCATTCATTTTTATTAACCTCCATATATATTATTAATAAATTATTTCATATATTTATCCTTTAATTCATCATACTTGTTGATAAACGTTATTACCCAAGGTTGCAAAAAATATTTTACATAAACCGAATTATCAAATTCAATATCTACTAATTGAGTAGAACCAGCCATTGTAATAATTCCAAAATGCTGTAATTCTATTATTAATCCATCATTCATAGGTAAAGTTAAAGTATGCGTACTATCTTTAATAAACTCTTTAATTAAAGATAATTTATTTTCATCTGCATTTATCAAATATTTATATTTTCCTTTTTGTATTTTTCTATTTGTTATGACATTGTTTATATATTTAAAAATATAAGTAAACAAAAGTATTATTAAAATAGTGGTGGAAACTAAAAATAGTATACTTATAATAAAACCATAATCATTTCTAAAGTTATACATATAAATTTTTTTAGCATAATTATCAGGAATTAAAGTAATTGTACCTGATACAATTGAAATAGCAGCTAAAATGTTAGGTGGTAATTTTAAAAATTCCAAAAAATCTTTAAACGACGTCAAATTATTTTCTCCTTTCATTTTATTATTTGTTGTTTAGATAATTATATCATTTTTCTTATATAAAAACTATTCCCAAATAACGATAAAAGTATTATAATGTATGTAGTGATTGATTCATACATCAATTACCTTTGGTAAAAGTTGTAGATAACTTCCTCAACGGCACCAGATTGATAATTGCTCGAACTGAGTTATATATAGAGGACTTGTCAAAA
>CAMLWC010000045.1 GCA_946488855.1 uncultured Mycoplasmatota bacterium | reverse complement strand
ATTTTCCACTTCGTGGTTTATAACAAAAAAGAACAAGTATAAACTTGTCTTTTTTTAACAAACCATTATAAGATATTAATTTATTTAGTCAAGGGCAGGTAAATGCTACGCACCCTTGACACATAAATTAATATATAACAGGGGCTAGAGTTTTCAAATAAGAAAGAGTATAAACATAAGAGTGTTGCATTAAATCATTTATAAAACTTAATGATTCTACTTTTAACTCTTTTATTATCTTTTTGTATCTTGTACGTGCGTTTTTAGAAAGTAATCCTAAACGAGATATATCTTTTAAAATATAATCTAAACAAGCTTTATCTGTAAATGATAAACTTTCTATGGAAAAATATTTAAATATTAATATACCTTCAAGAAAATCTTTAAAACCTGTTAAATAAGTATCTATATATGTATCTCTTAATTGCAACTCTACCCTCCACCAATCAACATCTACATTAAAATTATTATCTTTTGCTTTTTGTTCTACAGCTTTATTATATATTCTTATAAATTTATTAGAACTCATAGAACCAAAATAACATGTCTCTAATTTACCAGTTCTATCATAATAATAAGCTTTCTTTCTAGAATTTAAATCTACAATATTATAATCATATAAATTATAATTATATAAATCTATTGCTAAATCAATTCTACTAAAATGCACATCTTTAATATAAGATAATAAAGTATTTAATAACTTCTTCTGTAATTGACTAGTAATCTTATTAGGGTTAAACTCTAATCTAAATTTTAAAGTTGTAATATCAATCTGTAAAAATCCAAAATCAGTAATTCTCCAGGACTTAGTAAAGAACTGGGTATCAATTACTTTCTCAAAAAAAGGTATAGGATAAGTATAAGCGAAATCAATTAAATTGAAATAATACTCCTTACACTTAAGAGTGCCTAACACAGTTAACTTATCTATACTAAAATCACAAAATTTATCTATATTACTAAATTCCATAAAAACCTCCAAATTTTCAAAAATTCCCACGAAATGGGAAGATTACCCTATGTTATAGAGGGGGTAATCTTTTCTAGCCCGCTTCGCGGGGCTTAGAAAAGCTTCTCACTTAATACATTAATATCATTATCATCTAAATCAATAGATTTATAATTACCATGATCTAAAAGTGGCTTATTAGCATTTAATGGATATAAATAACAAGTATCATAAGATTTAAAAGCTTTTCTAAAATTAACAAAAAATATTTTAGACTTAATATCTTTCATTTTTCGTAATTCATTATCTTTAGTAAATGATAACTCATAATCTTCAAATTCATAAGTAACTCTAGCAGATATAAAACCTATGCTTAAAATAGGTATTCTAAATAAAGTTTTAATACGATAATACTCACTAACAACATTTCTTAATTTTTTAACTACCCTACTTGGATGTTGAGAAATATAAATAATATCTTCAATACCAAAATGTCTATGAGCTTGATTAAAATTAGCTATAATTCTAGGAAAAGTTTTATACTCATCAGAATCATAAAATAATTGTATTTCATCAATAATAATTAACGAATCAGGTAAAAAAGAATTTTGATTCATTAAATCATAAACACTAACTCTATTAGAATAAATTTTTTTTCTTTTATCTAAACATATAGGAAAATTTGAATAAACAGAATTATAAATAACTTCTTTACGTTGTAACTTTCTAATTATTTTAGGAAAAAACTTATTTTGATTTTTAAAATGTTTAATAGCTAAATGAGTACTTAATAAAGTCTTACCTTTACCAGGTAAACCATTAATTGAAATAACTGACATATAACACCTCTAATCTTTATAATCATAAATTGACATTTGTTTATCTTCTTTTTCTTTCTTTTCAATATAATCTCTTATAAAAACTCTATTATCAGATACTTGCTTATCTAAAGCATTAAGAAAATTAGATAATTCAACCCTTAAAAAATATGGTAAATCCCAAACATATTTTAAACATATATTCTTTAAAATTAACATTTTTCTATTCTGTTCTTTTTTATCTTTTATAATACCCATAAAAACACCAACCATAAAAAATTAATAAAAGTAGTAAATAACAAAAGATTGAAAGTTTCATTATCATTATAAAGAGAAAGTTTATAAGATAACATAAATTGTAAAATAATAAAACAAAAGGAAATCAGAATAGAAAGTAAACTAATCATAATTAAACACCTCCATAATTATTAAAAAAATAAATTTTTAAACCATAAAAATGACTTATAAAATATTGTTATTACAAAAGAAAGTAAAGCTAAATAAAAACCATTAACAATAATCAATAATGCCATCTGCTGAAATGTTCCCATTTGAAGAACATTAAACTGTTGAAAGATAGCCATTTCAGCTATTTGTTCAATTGTAAAAAATAAATACATATAAACCTCCCCTACTCTTCATGTTTACCTCTATATCTATGTTTAGCTTCTCTTAATTCTTTATTTCTAGAATATTGTTTGAATTCACTTATTCCATTAGAACCAAAACCAAATCTAAGAACAGCAATAAAAGAGATAATAATAATAACAGCTATAAAAAATTGTAAATAATTAACTTTAGAAGTTAATTGAAAATTACCCCATAATTGAGACATTAAATTTCCTATAACCTGAAAATAAAATTTTATAACATCTAACAATATTACCACCTCATTACCTTAATAATAATAGCAACAGGACTAATAATTATACCTACTAATATTAAACATAATAAATAATCTGATATAGTATAAACAAAAGAAAATTCTTCAGGAATATTATCACCTAAAATTAATTTAGAAATAGAATGAAAATCATTATCTTGAAAAACAACTATATCCTCACAAAATTCAGTTAAATATAGATCATTATAAGAATAATTATCAATAGTATTAAACTGACCATAAATTTTAGAAAAATCATTTATATCATAAAAATATATGTTTTTAATACCATTAGCATAAAAACTAAATAATAAATCACTATATAAAATCACATTTTCAAAAGAATTATCAGACATTAATAAAGAAGTATCAGAAGTTTCATTCAAAAAATTATAACTATTATCAAAACGATAAATACGAAAAGTTGGAGTGGAAAAAATATATAAAAAAGTATTTTTTGAAGAAACATAAGAAAATCTGATTGAATCAGTAAATGATGATGTACAAATCAAATAATACTGTTCTTTATATAAATAAAGTAAACATTTATCACCATCTTGTTTTTGTTCTGTAGATAATTTGCTATATAATAAATTTTTTAAACTTTCACCCTCTCCATTTTTAACGTCATAATCATTAACCAAATTATAATAAGGTATATATAAATCTTCTCCAGCTGCCAAAACATCGCTAGGGATAATAAAAATTGAAAATAATAAACCAAATAAAATTAAATAATTCTTCATTTCTTTTCAACCCATGGAGCAACTAATAAACCATAAATAATTAAAGTACAAATAAGTAAATAAACTATTGGTACAACAAAACTGACTTCTTGAGGAAAATTCCCCAAGAAATCAACTAGAACATCATACAAATTACTCACAACCTTTCATTTTAAAACTTTTATTATTAAAATAAGAATTCCAAGAATAAAGACAGAATATAAACCAACAGTAATTATAGGTGGAAAACTATTCATAGCAGTAGTAAAAATAGCTCCAACAACAGAAAAAGCAGAAACCATATCAGATAATAACTCTGGAATCATAGCTAAAATATCACCTAAATCTGTAGGAATATCAAAAGAACTAGGATTATTAGAACCACTATTAGAAATATCTTGATAATTGGAATAATCTAAATGTTCTCCAGAAGAAGATACTATATTTGAATTAGAAGAAAAATATAAGTTATTAGATAAAATATCAGATAAAGAATCATCATGTAAACTACTATCAAAATAATTATTAAATGAAGCTAAATAATGATAAGGAATATTATCAACAGTAGTATAATGTAAATAATCTTCCCAAGTAAAAACCATACTAGAATCACGTAAATTAACATTATCTATAAGAGAAAAAACAATAACCTTACTAGAATCATTTTTATAAACAGAACCAAATGTAAGAGCAGCCAAATTAAAAGGTAAATCAGAAGAATAAGGAATTAATTGATCAATTGAATTACCATATTTTCTCAACATAATAGTATCTGTATAAGTAAAAGTTATAATATAATCAAAATGCAAATCAGCTTTATACAACGAAAAGTAAGGTAAAGAAGAAACAATATCCTCATAATTTAAAAAACCACAACCGTGTGAAAAGAAAACCTCATATAAATCCTTTTCTAAAGTATCAGTAAATTTTGTTTTATCTTTTGGAATCATTACCTCAAAACCTATAGAAGAAACATCAAATTTTGAAGTTTCTAAATAAGATGAATCAGAAGTACCAGTAAAAAAATAAGCTTTATATGTCTGAGAACCAATTTTTAAATTAACATAAGATAAGTTTTCAGTATTAACAGCAAAATTACCTAAACCAGTTGAATCAACTTCATTCAAACAAGGATAAGTACCAGAACAAGCACTATTAGAAGAAACTTCAGCAAAAACATTACTAGGAATAATAAAAATTGAAAATATAATTAAAAACAGAAATATAAAATTACTTTTTATTTTCATTGTCATCTTTTTTAGTCCCTATGATACCTTGTCTTTTAAGTAGATAGATAGCTAATGCAACAGAAAAAGCAATAACTAAAAAATTAATCATATAATTCTAACCTCTCTTTCTTCAAAACTTCAACGAAGTTTATTTTTTCTAAAATTTTAAGTAAAAAACAATTATCAGCTACAATTAATTCTACTTTATAAATAAATATCATCCCTTTCTTTAATTTTTAAAAAGAGAGTAGTTTAACCTACCCTCTTAAATTAAAATATCTTTTTAAGTACCTTAATAGCAGTAAATACGGCAATAACACCAAATGGAACTAGAAGAATTGCATTAGTAGTTAGTACTTCTAAAAAATCAACAGCCCAACCAGTTACCGCAGTAATAATTTGCCCTAAAGTAGTTAAATATGTACTTAAATCCATAACAGCAGCAATTTGAAACATAATTTAAACTCCTTTCACTAAAAGATTTTTTTCAAAACTTTTATAGCAGTGAAAACGGCAATTACTCCAAATGGAACTAAAAGAATTGGATTAGAAGTCATAACTTCTAGAAATTTTACAGCCCAACCAGTAACAGCGCTAACAATAGTACCTAAAGTTTGTAAATAAGTAGATAAACCCATAGTAACTGTTTCAGTAGCAATTTGAAGTATAGTAATCACTCCTTTCCTATAGTTTTGTGATTGAACCAACACCTCAAAATGCCCAACCTATATTATTAAAGCTAACACCTCAAAATGCTTAATAATTATAATTTAAATTTATATTGTTCATAATAATCAACCATTTTATGACCATACCCATTAATATGACCTGGAGAACACCAATGCTCAGAATCTTTAATAGGTCTATGTTTAGTAACTCTAACAACCAAAGAACCATCTTGTTTTTTATAAATAGAACGACACTCTTTAGTAATATTAGAATAATAATTATATAAATTATCATTATATGTAGAAGTAAAATCAAAAGATAATTGTGTTAAATCGCCAGCAGAGTAAATTTTATTAAGTCTATTACTAATAGAGCGAACAGAAATATCTTCTTCTCTATAATTCACAACCAACACCCCCTCTTTAAATGTTAATCTATTTTAACATTTATAGCTCTAGGTGGTTTAGAAGTAGAATATAGTTCTAAACTTAAAGTAGCATTTTTAGGAAGTATTGTATTTTTATTAGAATCAAAAATCTTTAAAGAATCTACTCCAGATATAAAAGAATTTTGAACTACACCACCTATATAACTATCTTTTAAATTATCATCAGGTTCAGTTAAATAAAATAATTTAACACCCTGAATCTTATCCCCATCTTTTGTGGCAAAATCCAACTTTTGAATTGATATAAGTTTAATCTTTTGAGTAATAATAGGATACTTACTATCCATAAAAAACACCTCTTTCTTATTTATTTTTAAATTTACTTAAATACAAATTACATAATTTAATTCCATATTTTAAATCAGAATCATTATAGTTAGAATTAGTATAAGTATTTTGATAAAATTCTTTATCTTCTCTATACATAAGTAACATTTCCTTATATATATTCTTATACTTTTTTAGATAATCAGAAAGATTTCTAATTTTAAAAATATCATCTTCTATCTGTTCTAACCTTTTCATATCATTATAAGATTCCATAGTTTTCATAGAAACACCTCAATTCTATAAATATTTATAGAAAAGAAAAAACCCGAAGTGTTTTTCGGGTAAAAATTATGTTAACTATTTACTAAAAGATATATAAACTCCGATAGTATATATTATGTTAACTAATAAA
>CAMLWC010000044.1 GCA_946488855.1 uncultured Mycoplasmatota bacterium | reverse complement strand
AATACTAAAAAATAGTATTAGTGATTTTTCACCAACACTATTTATTATAGAACCACTAAAATAATTGATTTTGAATTATTTAAAAAAACGATTGATTATTTAATAGAAAAAGGAGGTATTGAAGAAATATCTTTATCTGGTGGGGAACCATTATTACATCCTAATATCTTTGAAATGGTTAAATATTGTAAAGATAGAAATATAAGAGTAGTATTATTTACTAGTGGTATTGTAAGAAGAAAATATATTGATGCATTAACAAAATCATTAATATCTGATTATAAATTTTCTGGTATTGAAAAAAATGATTTAATTTTTTTAAAAGAATTAGGATTAGATAAAATAGTTTTTGATTTTCAAGGTGCTTCAGTTGATACATATAATCAATTAATGGGAACTAAAAATAGATTTACATATGTTGCTAATTCAATGTTAAGAGCAAGTTTAGTAGGACTAGATGTCGATGTTCATTTTATTCCATTAAAATTAAATTATAAAGAATTTTTAGATGTTTTAGAAATTTTAGAAATATGTGAAATAAAACAAATTAGTATTCTAAATTTTGTACCTCAGGGTAGAGGACTTACGAATCAAGAATATTTACAATTATCACAAGAAGAGATGGAAGAGTTTATAAATATTTATAAACAAAGTAGATTTAATGGCTATATTAGAGTAGGTATACCATTACTTTCTAAAGATGAGCACTTATGTACAGCAGGATTAGATAAAATGGTTATTAAATATGATGGTACAGTTTTACCTTGTCCAGAATTTAAAGAATTTGATATTGAATTATTAAATAAAATAGGAATTAAAACACCTAATATTCATACTGATTTAGATAAAGTAGAAATACATAATGGAACTAGAAAGAAACCATTGTGTAAACAATTATATAAATTTAGACAAACAATTAATTAACATTTTGGGAAAATATAAAATTTTATTATTTTAGTATATTTTTATTAAAAATATGATATAATATAGTTGTCTAGGAATAGCGATAAGCTCATTTAGAAAAACCGACTAATTAACGAACATTGGGAATCTAATTCATCGATGGTGTTGAATGCTCAAGATTCTTGAGAATCCTAAAATTGATGATGTGATGCCCACCTGGTAGAGACTAGGTTTTATCGTTAAGAGCCCGTATTCTTGGACCTTTTTTTTTTGTATAAAATATGGTATAATGAGAAAAGTAATAGAAGGTGATAAAATGGATAGAGAAATAGTAAACAATATAAAAACATTAGGTATTGATATGATTGATAAAGCTGGAAGTGGTCATCCTGGTATTGTTTTAAGTGCAGCTCCTATTATATATACTTTATATGCTAAGCATATGAATGTAAATGTTAATGATCCATTATGGGAAAATAGAGATAGATTTATTTTATCAGCAGGACATGGGTCAGCTTTATTATATGCAACTTTATATATGGCAGGTTTTATATCATTAGATGATTTAAAACAATTTAGGCATATTAATTCTAAAACACCTGGTCATCCTGAATATGGTGTTACTAATGGTGTTGATATGTCAACTGGTCCATTAGGTCAAGGAATTGCTTCTGCTGTTGGAATGGCTATTGCTGGTAAACAATTAAATCAAAAATATGAAATACCTAAAAGAAGTAAATTAGGAAAAGAACAAAGTTTATTTGATTATCACGTTTATGTTTTATGTGGTGATGGCGATTTAATGGAAGGAATTAGTTATGAAGCAACTTCTTTAGCTGGTAGTTTAAAATTAAATAATTTAATTGTTTTATATGATTCTAATGATATAAGTTTAGATGGAAAAACAAAAGGTGTTTTTGATGATGATATAATTAAAAGATTTGAAGCTTTAAACTGGAATACTATTTTAGTTAAAGATGGTAATTTAATATCTAATATTGATAAAGCTGTTGAAGAAGCTAAAAGTAGTGATAAACCTACATTAATTCAAATAAAAACAATTTTAGGTGAAGGATCTATTAATGAAAATACTAACAAAGTTCATGGTAGTCCTTTAGATAAAGATGATATCACAAAATTGAAATTAAAATTAAAAATGGAACCAGAAGAATTTTATGTTGATATGGGCGCTAAAGAAAACTTTAGTAAACAAATAAGTGAAAGAAGCTTAAAAAAATATAATTTATTTAATCAATTAAGTTTAGAATTTGGTTATACTAAACAAGAACATAGAATTGATTTAAGTCATTTAGTATTTGATTCTAATTTAAAAGAATCTTTAAGAGTTACTAATGGTAAAATAATGAAAGAAATAGAAAAAAAATTACCTAATTTTATAGGTGGATCTGCTGATTTATCATCTTCTACTAAAACGATAATAAATAATAATATTAATTTTGGAGTAAGAGAACATGCAATGGGAGCTATTTTAAATGGTTTAGCTTTATCTAATTATTATGCTTTTGGCTCAACATTTTTAGTTTTCTCTGATTATTTAAAACCAAGTATGAGATTATCTTGTTTAATGAATTTACCTGTTACTTATATTTTTACTCACGATTCTATTAATATTGGGCAAGATGGCCCAACTCATCAACCAATTGAACAATTAATATCTTTAAGAAGCATTCCTAATATGAGTGTGTTTAGACCAGCTGATGCTAAGGAAATAGTAGGTTGTTGGGAATATATAATTAATAATAAAAAGCCAAGTTGTTTAGTTTTGTCAAGAAATGAAGTTAGTTTAAATAAATTAACTAATTCTAAATCTGTTATGTATGGTGGTTATATTGTAAGAAAAGAAAATCATTTACACGCTACTATTATAAGTACTGGTAGTGAAGTTGAGTTAAGTATAAAAATAGCTGATTATTTATATGAAACTTATAAATTAGATATTAGAGTAGTAAGTATGCCAAATCGTGAATTATTTTTAAGACAAAGTAAAGAATATCAAGAAAATATAATACCTAAAGGATATAGAACTATTGTAATTGAAGCAGGTTCTAAATATGGCTGGGAAGGATTTGTCTATAGTGATAAATATTTAATTACTTTAGATAAATTTGGCTGTAGTGGTACAAGCGAAGAAGTATTAAATGAAATGGATTTTAGTTATGATAAAATATTACAAAAAGTTATTAAATTACTAAAATAAGACAAAATTTTTAAATAAAAGATTATATAATTTTATTGGTGATTACTAATGAGAGAATATAATCTTTTTATTATAAAAAAAGAATATTATGATTATTATCGAAAAAATCCTTTATTTTTATTTGATACATTAAAAAAATTATATACATTAAAAGAAGACTTTAATTATGGAATTTCTTTATATAGCCAGTTATGTGAACGAATTAATCCTTTTACTTTAAGGCATTTTATTAATAAAAAATATAACTTAGATAATAATAAAACATTTTATATTGATAAAACTTTTATTGAAATAAGACATACAAGAATTATTGTAAGAAGTAAAAATATGGATATAATTGATGAATTAAATGAATATAATAAATATATATTTGTATGTGATTTTATAAATAATGATTATTTTTATTTAAATAAATTACAATATTGTTGAAAATTAAATAAAAAAATAGTAAAATGTTTATAGGTGATGAAAAATGTTATGGAATTTATTATATTTGTTAGTTGGTGTTTTAATAGGAGGAGCAATTGGTTTTTTTGTAGCTCGTAAGTTAATAAAAGATCAAATTAAAAAGAATCCACCTATTAATGAACAAATGATTAAAGCAATGATGACACAAATGGGAAGAACTCCAAGTCAAAAACAAGTTAATCAAATGATGAAACAAATGACAAAATATATGTAAAAGTATTTTAGATACTTTTTTTTATGGTATAATATATAGAAAAGGAGATTTATTATGAAAGAATATGCTGATTTATTATTACCAAATATTGATAAAACAATTGAAGATTATAAAAAAATATATCCTGATCGTAATTTGAAAGATGGAGCTATTGTAACTAGATACGCACCAAGTCCAACTGGATATGTCCATATGGGAGCTTTGTTTTCAGCTTTTATCGCTAGTAAAATGGCTAAACAAACTTCCGGAGTTTTCTTTTTAAGAATTGAAGATACTGATAAAAAAAGAGAAATTGAAAATGGAGTATCAGGAATTATTAAAGATTTAAAAAATTATGGTATTAAAATTGATGAAGGAATGACTAGTGAAACAGAATGGATAGGGGAGTATGGTCCTTATATTCAAAGTAAAAGAAAAGAAATATATCAAACTTTCGCTAAACATTTAATTATGAATGATTTAGCTTATCCTTGTTTTTGTACTGAAGAAGACTTAGAAAATATTCGAAAAGAACAAGAAAGTATTAAAGATAGAATTGGTTACTATGGTAAATGGGCGAGAGACAGATATTTATCTCATGAAGAAGTTATTAATAAAATAAATAATGGTGAAAAATATGTAATAAGATTAAAATCACCTGGTAAATTTGAAAATAAAGTCATTTATGATGATTTAGTAAAAGGTAAATTAGAACTACCTGAAAATGATTTAGATATTGTTATTATTAAAGGTGATGGTTTACCAACATATCATTTTGCTCATTTAGTTGATGATTATTTAATGGGAACAACTCATGTTATAAGAGGAGACGAATGGTTATCTAGTGTACCAATTCATTTACAATTATTTAAAGTATTTGGTTTCAAGCCACCTAAATATGCTCATATATCACCATTATTAAAAGAAGATAATGGAACAAGAAGAAAATTATCAAAAAGAAAAGATCCAGAAGCTGCTATTTCATACTATCATGAAAAAGGTATTCCAACCCAAGCAGTATTATTATATTTATGTACAGTTGCTAATTCAAATTTTGAGATGTGGTATTTACAAAATAAAGATAAAACTATTGATGATTTTAAATTAGAATTTAAAAAAATAAGTTCAAGTGGATCTTTATTTGATGTTGATAAATTATTAAATATATCTAAAAATTATATTAGTTTATTAAGTGCTACTGATGTTTATAATAACACATTAGAATATAGTAAAAATTATGATAATGAATTATTTGATTTATTAACTAAATATAAAGATTATAGTATTAATGTTATGAATATCGAAAGAGAACAAAAAAAACCACGTAAAGATTTAGCGATGTTTTCAGATTTTAGAAAACAAAATTGGTATATGTATGATGAATTATTTAATAATTTAAATTATGAATGGCAAAATATAACTGATAAAAATGAAATAAAAGAAATATTAAATTTATATATTAGTAAATATGATGCTAATGATGATAAAGATACATGGTTTAATAAAATGAAAGAAGTATGTGATGCTTTAGGCTATGCTTCTGATATGAAAGCATATAAAGAAAATCCTGATAACTATAAAGGAAATATAGCTGATGTAAGTAATGTATTAAGAGTAAGTCTTACTACTAAATCAATGACACCAGATTTATATGAAATAATGAAATTATTAGGTAAAGAAAGAATGGAAAAAAGATTTAATATGGTTTAAATCTTTTTTTTATGATAGAATAATAATAGGTGATAGAATGTTACAAATTATTTTATTAGTTTTAGGTTTAATTTTATTGATTGTATTTTCTAATATATTTGTTGATAGTTCAACTTCATTAGCTAATGGTTTTAAAATACCTAAGATGGTAGTAGCTTTAACTATAGCTTCATTTTGTACTTGTGCACCTGAATTAGCGGTTTCATTTTCAAGTCTAGAAAATTATGATGTTTCAATTGCTAATGTAATAGGTAGTTGCATAGCTAATATATTACTTATTATTGGAATAGGTAGTTTAATAAGACCAATTAAAATTGAAACAACTACTGTTAAAAGAGAAATACCACTTTTAATATTAAGTTCAATATCTTTTTGTTTATTATTTTTAGATGGTAAATTATCAAGATATGATTCATTAGTATTAATGTTATTATTTTTGTTGTTTTGTTTATATTTATATAGAATGATTAAAAGATTTAAAAAAGTAGAGGAAACAGATATTAAAATTAATAAATTAAAATCATTTGTTCTAACAATATTTTCTTTGTTTGTTATAGTAATAGGTAGTGATTTAGTAGTTGATTCAACTCTTTATTTATCTAGTACTTATAATATTGCTCCTAAATTAATTTCAATGATAGTTATTGTAATAGGGACATCTTTACCAGAATTAATGATTACTATTACATCAGCTAAAAAAGGGGAGTTTGATATGACAGTTGGTAATATTGTAGGATCAAATATATTTAATATTTGTATAGTTTTAGGACTTCCTATTTTAATATTTGGTGGAGTAATATCAAGTTCATTTAATTATGTTGATTTGTTTTTGTTAGTATTATCACCTTTATTATTTTATATATTTTGTAAAAGTAAGATGACTATTACAAGATTAGAAGGAGCAATAATGATATTTGTTTTTCTTCTTTATTATAGTTATTTAATATTTTTTTAATAAAACTATTTACATTTAAATATAATTAATGTATAATTATATTTAGTTTCGCAGGTGTAGTACAGCGGTTAGTATACGGCCTTGCCAAGGCTGGGACGGCGGTTCGATTCCGCTCACTTGCTCCATAAGGTAAAATCGTCGCACCAATGTGACGTTAATGATTAAATCAATCTGAAAAGATTGATTTTTTTGTGCGTTATTGCAAAGAAAGGT
>CAMLWC010000043.1 GCA_946488855.1 uncultured Mycoplasmatota bacterium | reverse complement strand
ATTTTGATTGTCCTTTAGAAGTATATGGTGTTTATTCACAAGCTCAATTATATTCAGGCTTAGGTGTATTTAATGAAAAATATGCAGGGCCAATGTTACAAGGAGTATGGTATTTAAAAGAACAAAATCATGATATATTCTTAGTTACAATAAATAAAGAATCTAGTCATTTTGGTGAATCGATTGCCTATGAAGATTATGCTATAAATGATGAGTTATTTCATTGGCAAACTCAGAATTCTGTAGCAGATGGAAGTGACACTTTAAATAGGTATATTAATTCAAATGGTAGAGTAAGTTTGTTTGTAAGAATAAATAGAAAAGAAAATAATCAAGCAAGTCCATATATTTATTTAGGTGAGGCTGAATATGTATCTCATAGTGGATCAAAACCAGTTGGAATTGTTTGGAAATTAAAACATAAAATACCTGCAAAATATTTAGATAAAATGATGAAAATATAAATAGCATGAATTGGCACAAAAAAGCATTTTTTTGCATCGCTTAGTCATTGACTTCTATTGGTCAAGTGGTAAAATATAGTAAAATGAAATAATTAGCTGGTGAGAACTGTGTCTATATTATTTCATTTTTTTTGTTATCTATATCTCAGTTTAATAACTGAGATTTTTTTGTGCACAAATTTTGATAACAAAGTCTACCATCCTATCATTTTTTTGTGTTTTTCAAAAGTAGGATGGTATATAAGATATTTATTATCTTATGAAATAAGAATAAAACTATTGATGATCCTTAATATCAACCTATATAGTAGGATTAATTTCGTAAGTACGAAATAAGAATGGCACCATTAAATTTCCTTAGTTTATAAGGAATTTTTTAGTTTATGGTGACATTTTCTTATGCTCCTAATTTATAATTTGATATTTTTGAAGGGAAATTCATCCTAGTTAGAAAGGAGGTATTATAAATGGAATATGAACAATATATAAAAGTGCCATTAGCAGTAATAACAGATAAAAATCTTAAACCTAGTTCTAAAGTTTTATTTAGCTTATTAATAATACTAGTACAACAAGAAGGATATTGTTTTGCTGGAAATGATTATTTAGCTGAAAAGTTAAATACAAGTAATAGAACTATTTCAAGATTATTAAAAGAATTATCTGACGTAGGTTATATTAAAATGGAGTTTAAACATAAATTTCAAAGAAAAATATATATTATTAAATAGTCAAAAATGTTATAACTTTTAGACAATGTTATTTAATTCAATGTACATATTTTTCTTTTTCAATGGTACTCTGTGTCTACAATAATATAATAAATATAATATAAAAAATTTAATTATATAAATTTAAAATATTTAAATAAGTTTTAAATATTAACATACTTAATCAAAATTAATTAAGGAAAGGAGTGGATATAAGTATGAAAAAAATATCAATAATGACTAATTTAAACATAAATTTAAATAGGTGGTTTAAATATGGAAGGAGCCTATTTGAATAATATTTCATTTAAAGATCTTATTTTAAAATATCTTATTGAAGAGATAATAAAAGAAACAAAAGGAGAATTATCTAATCAATGATTTGCATATTTAATTTTATGATGCTATCATGGATGAGTCTTAATACCCGATTAAAAGAAGGAGGTAAAAGTGAATAATAAATCGGGAATAGATTTCAATGTAGGAATCTATATAAGATTATCTCAAGAAGATAAAGATAAAAAATATGAATCTGATAGTGAAAGTGTAATTAATCAAAGAGAATTATTAACTAATTATGTTAAAAATAATAATTTTAACTTAATAGGAGAATATGTTGATGATGGATATTCTGGCACTGATTTTGAAAGACCTGGTTTTCAAAAATTAATTGAAGATATAGAAGAAAAAAAGATTAATTGTGTAATAGTAAAAGATTTATCAAGATTAGGTAGAGATCATATTAAGACAGGGTATTATATGGAAACATATTTTCCTGAAAAGAACGTAAGGTTTATATCTATATTGGAATCATACGATAGTTTTAAAAATCAAGCTAGTAATGATTCTTCAACATTTATAATTGCATGTAATGATTACTATAGTAAACAAAATTCTATTAAAATTAGAAATGTATTAAATGAAAAAAGAAAAAGTGGAAAATTTGTAGGTAGTTTACCATGTTTTGGATATATGAGGGATCCTGAAGATAAGGGCCATTTAATACCAAACCCAGAAACTGCTCCTATTGTTAAACAAATATTTGAATGGAGAAAAAATGGTATTGGACCATCGAGAATAGTTACTATGTTAAACGAAAAAGGATATCCAACGCCTAGTGGATATAAAAAAACAAATTATTCTACTAGACTAATAGTAAGAGATACATGGAACATTTCTTCTGTAAAAAAGATATTAAGTAATAGAATATATACTGGAGATATGGTTCAACATACTCAAACTAAAGTTAATTATAAATCTAAGAAAAAAATAACACTAGATCAAAGTATGTGGATGATAGTAGAAAATACACATGAAGCATTAGTTGATAAAGAAACATTTAAATATATTTCGAATTTAATAAAACAAAATAAAAAAGATGTTAGACCTAAAAACAGAAGAATAATTAGGGATTTAGAAGGACTTCTATTTTGTAAAGAGTGTGGTAACAGATTAAGTGTTTTATATAGAAAAAATTTAGATTACTGGAGTGTTAATTGCAATAGATACTCTAGAGATCCATTAAGGAAAAGATGTGAACCACACTTTTTTCCTTATAATTATTTAGAAGATCAAATAGTAGAAAAAATAAAATCAAATATAAAGATAAAAATTGAAAATTTAAATATAGAAGAACTAAATAAAAAAGTTGCTAGTGAAGTACAAAGGCAAACTAAAGATATAAATAAAAACATAAATTCTTTAATTAGCGAAAAAGAACAGATAACAAGTAGATTAACTTCATTATATGAAGATAAATATAATGGCATTATTAATGCTGATACTTATATGGAATTAGCAAAACCATTTGAAGAAAAGTTACACAAAATTAATGAAAGTATTAACAATGATAAAATAAGGGAATATGAAATAAAAAATAAATTAAAAGAATTACCTGATTATACCAAAAAAATAAAAAAGCTATTAGATTTAAATAAGCCTAGAAAAGAATTAATACATACATTAGTAGATAAAATAGTGATAGATAAAAATAGAATTATAACGATTAAATATAAATATGGTGTGATACCAGATTGCACGTTTGAATATCAGAATCTAAATTTAGTTCGTAACCCATATGGGAGAAAAGGTAAGAATCAATATAGTAAATAAAGTCTCACTATTTAATCTATGAGACTTTATTTTTAATTTGTAAAAGTATATAATATATGGCCAAGGAAGTGGTTAAATGAAACGTTCATCTGCAAAAGAAACAAAAGAAGTAAAAGATACAGAGAAATCTTTAACTAAAATTATTCGAGAAAATTATGGCTGGGTTATAGCCGTTTTAACTTTTCTTGGTGTAATCGTATCAAATATACTAAAATTTATTGAATTTATAACTGGTCAAGTATATTTTTCATATTTTGGTATAGATCATAATCTATATAATTATGCTGATAAAAACTTTGTTTATGAGTTGTGTGTGTCAATAATTTTTATATTAGCGTTCTTTTCTGTTTTTTATTGTTTTAAACAAATTAAGGAAAATATTAAGAAAAGAGAACTGTTTAAATGGGAAAATTTAATAAATGTTTTATTGATTCTACTTTTAAACCTTTATATAACTATTACTACCCCAGGACAACAAAATTTAATATCTATTATTGTTTCAATACTAATTATAATAATTTTGGAATTTATAATGTCGTTAATATTTTTCAAAAAAGAAAAAGAAAGCACAAGAGAACAATTAAAGAGAGATTTAATTAATTATTTCAAAGTATTACCATTTATATTAATTTTTTTAATAATTATTGATTCTACTAGAATTTATATAAATCTAGCATATCAAAAACAATACAGAATAATTAATGATAATAAAGTGATTGTATATTCTACAAATAATTATTATATAGCATTAGATTGTGAGATTAATGATAATCAACTTACAATTTATAAAGGAAGCCAAGAAAAAATAGAGAATAATAATATTAAAAGTCAATTAACAAAATTTAACAAAGTAGAAATAAAAGAATAAATCAGTATACAATGAACGAGCTAATTATGTGATAGCGAAGGTCTATAAAATTAATTAAATTTCAAATATGGATTTTAGTCTTATATAAGTATAATTAATAAAAAAAGAATAATAGCATACAGCATATTTGTTAAGTGAATAAACTTTCTTAAATTTATTGTAATTTATCATTTGTTAGTAAATTCAAGTTTGTATTGTATTTTCATTTTATTATTATTTGCATATATATAAGTATAACAATATAATTTACTTGAAAAAATAAAAAATAGTGATATAATAACTAACATTTACACATTTGTTGTATTATAAATATAAATTATGATATAATGTTAATAACAATAGGGGTGATTTTATGGGTAATAATAGTGAAAACGGGAATAATAATGGATGATTTATATAGTTTAATTAGAGCTATTCAATTTAATTTTGATTCGATTAATAAATATTGGCAAATTTCTGAAAATTATATGCCATTAAATATGAAGAAAAAAAGAGTTGAAGATGTATATAAAGATGAATCGCTCTTACTTTATATTTTAAATTATAGAAAGTTCATTAATGATAATATTTCAGAAGTATTGGACATAATTCAAAAGTTAAAATTAAAAAGTGTTATTAATACTAGAGTTAAAGCATATAACTCTATACAATATAAAATCCAAAATTATGTGAATAATCATGAACATGGTAAAATACCATTAAAAAAATGCTTGAATGATATATTTGGATTGAGAATTATATTGGATATGCCATTATCTTATTCTGAAATCAAAAAATTTATTGATAAAGAATTTCCTCAATTAAAATGTATTGAATCGGCAAGAGGAAAATATTATGCAGTTCATGTTTATTTTGGAAATGATGATAATTATAAATTTCAATGGGAATTGCAAATTTGGAATAAAAATCAAGAAAAAATAAATTTAGATTCTCATGCCAAATATAAACAAGATTATACTAAATGGGAAAAAGAAAATATTTAAAGGAGGTGTACATCATGATAAAGCATTTAATTGTAATGTCAAGTGCATATTCTATAGGGAAAAGAATAGCATTAGACTATTGTGATGAAGATATACTTCAAATGGATGTTATACAAAAAGATATTGACTATATATATAAGAAATGTGGAAAGGATGCACCTATATCTACTCATTTTATTCATACTGAAAAAAAAGGTTGGGATGAGGTTGCAGCCACGGATAAATTTTTTAAAGATGCAAAGCTAATATCAACAAAAGAAGAGTTTGTAGATTTAATTTTAAAAGATTCAATATTAAAAGGTATTGATATTGCAAAATATATTTTGACAAAAGTACCTTGCACTCATTTGAAATTACAAAAATTAGTATATATGTGTTATGCAGATTATATATGTAAAAGTGGAAAAAAGCTATTTGATGATACAATTTATGCATATAGGTTAGGTCCTGTTGTTGATACTGTATATCAAAAATATAAGAAAAGTGGATATAGTTGTCTTGAAGTAGAAGATGATAAAGAATTATATGATGAAGAAAAGAAGAAAATGCCAATAAGAAGTAGAATTTTATCATCAACAGATGGTTTAGATAAGATAATAAGTATTGATAAGACATTAGAAAAATATTCTGCATTTGAAGCAATTACTTTAGTTGGTTTAACACATAGAGAAAAATCGCCTTGGTCAATTTCTGGTGCTGCAAAAGAAATGTACCAAAAAATAGATGATTCTATAATTATAAAATATCATAAGTTTGAGGAAGTTTAAAAATGGTTAGATTATTTCTAGTCATTTTTTTATTAAAACTAAAAATAGCAAATTTTTATAGTAAAATAGTATTAGGTAAAAACAAATGATAAAAGTTGTTACTGCTCTTATAAAAGTAAATAATAAATATTTAATAGAAAAACATACTACTGGCGATTTTAATATGTTTGGAAAGTGGTTGTTTAATAGTAGAAAAGTTGAACAAAATAAAAATGAAATGCACGCTATTGAAAGAGAACTAAAAGAAAAATTTGAAATAATAATTAAATTTAAAGAATTACCTAATTATACTAAAAAATAAAAAACTATTGGATTTAAATAGACCTAGAAAAGAATTAATACATACATTAGTAGATAAAATAGTGATAGATAAAAATAGAATTATAACGATTAAATATAAATATGGTGTGATACCAGACTGTACGTTTGAATATCAAAATTTAAACTTAGCTCGTAACCCTTATGGTAGAAAAGGAAAGAATCAATATAATAAATGATTTATCACTATTAATTTAGTGATTTTTTTATATAGCTAATTTGGTATTTTCGACTTTTGGGTTTATAATGAATTTAATCAAAGGAAAGGAGAAGTACTATGAATCGAGAATATAATGAGAATATGAATAAAATTCTTATTGATGGATTAAAAATATACTTAGAATCACATCTAAATGAAAAAGATAAAAAGGTATATAAAGCAGTGGAATCTTCAGTTAATTTTTTAGAGTCAACAACAAAATTAACTCCAGAAGAAGCGAGAGAATATCAAGATATTATAATAAAAATAGTAGGTATTGATGTTATTCAAAGGGTATTTAATAATGTAACAACTGGTAGTATACGATGAACGAGCTAATCTTGTGGAGGAGAAGGTGCCGAAATTATCTATGCTCTTCGTAATGATGATACCCTGGCTA
>CAMLWC010000042.1 GCA_946488855.1 uncultured Mycoplasmatota bacterium | reverse complement strand
TTTCTTTAGCAATTTTAGTCGAAGTATGGAAAATATAAGCAATATATAGTATAATATTAACAGAAAAAAACGCATATCAAAATTAAGATAATTAAATGGTTTTAACGTAAGGAGTTGTAATAATGGAAACTACTAATCTATCAAAAGTTAGAAGAAATAAAATGTTAAATACAATTAATGAAATTAAAAAAAATATTACAGATGAAGAAACACTAACTAATTTATCAATGATAGAAAATGAATTGACTAAAAAGAAATATGGACTTATATGGGAAGAACACGAAGAAAGAGTTGATAAAGAGTTAGAAACTAAAATACCTACTTTTGAAGAAGTAAAGGATAAAGAAATAGTATCTAATCCAGAAGATAAGTTTAATTTTTTATTAGAGGGAGATAATCTTCATAGTTTATATCTATTAGAAAAAACTCATAAAGGATTAATTGATGTAATTTATATTGATCCTCCATATAATACTGGTAATAATGATTTTACTTATGGAGATACTGTGTTGTCAAAAGAGGATGAATTTAAACATTCAAAATGGTTATCATTTATGGAAAGAAGATTAAAAATAGCTAAAAATTTATTATCTGATAAAGGGATAATTTTTATAAGTATTGATGATAATGAACAATCCGAATTAAAATTATTATGTAATGACATATTTGGTGAAAATAATTTTGTTTCAACTTTACATTGGAAAAAGAAAAAACAACCATCTTATCTTCATGGACAAGTCGCTGGTATCATGGAATATATCTTAATATATTCTAAAGATAGAATTAAATTAGATAAGCTATCTTTATCAGCTCCTACTGATAGTAATACTAGGGTTGACAATGCTACAAATCAAGTCGCCGAAAGATTAATAAAAAAAGGAATAAGAGTAAAATTAGATTCCTCAATTTCAGTAATAAAAAAAGGGATATATAAAAATAAGACTATGCAAACAGAATACTTAAATGATGTTTTTATTAAAAATGGTAGAACTTGTAATGATTTTGTGGCTAAAGCCAAATTTAGAGATTCACAAGAAAGAATAGATTTATTTTGCGCCGAAGATGTTCTATTTATAACTAAAAATTATGGTTTTAGAAGAGATAAATTGAAAATTGAACTTGAAAAGAAAAAAGCAATTACAGATTTAATTCTTGATTGGGGTGACAATCAAGATAGTGATAAAGAATTAAGAAATATATTTGGTGATAAAGTTTTTGATTATCCTAAGCCAACTTTACTTATTAAAAATATAATAAAATCTACAAATTATAATAATGCTGTTATTCTTGATTTTTTTGCTGGTTCAGGGACTACTGCACAGGCTGTATTAGAATTAAATGAAGAAGATAATGGTAATAGAAATTTTATTCTTTGCACTAATAATGAAAATAATATATGTGAAGATATAACTTATCAAAGAATTAAAACTGTTATAACAGGAAAAAGAAAAGATGAAAGTAAATATTCTGAAGGAATAAAAGCAAATTTAAAATATTATAAATGCACATATATACCAAGAATTAATACTGAAGATGAAAATCTTCACAATAATTTACTAATTAATATTAAAAATCTTATTCAATTAGAAAATGGTATTGAAATAGATGATAATAAAATTAGAGTTTATTTAGATGAAGATGAATTAGATAAATTCAGTAAAAATCAAAGTGATTTAGATGTCTGTGAAAAAGTATATATATCTTCAGATATACTCTTAACATCAATACAAGAATCTATATTTAAAAATAATAATATTGAAGTATATATCATACCAGAATATTATTTTGAAGATGAAATTATGGAGGTAATGTAAATGCAAGGAATTAAATTAAAAAAATTTCAACTTGATACAGTAAATAAATTATTAGATGCTACAAGTATTGGCACTAAAAAAGAAATATTAGTACAAGCACCTACTGGATCTGGTAAAACAATTATATTACTTTCATATATTGAAGAATATTTTAAAGAAAATAAAAACGTTTTGTTTGTTTGGCTTACTCCTGGTAAAGGAGACTTAGAAGAACAAAGTAGAAAGAAAATGTTAAAGTTTTTTCCTCATCATAAAACACAAAATATTCAAGATGTATTACTTCAAGGTTTTGAAGAAAAATCAACTGCGTTTATTAACTGGGAAACGATTACTAAAAAAGGAAATAATGCTTTAAAAGATGCAGAAAGAAAAAATCTATACGAAAGAATACATGAAGCACATAATTCAGGATACAAATTTATTGTAATCGTTGATGAAGAACATTTAAATAAAACTGTTAAAGCTGAAAGTATTATTGAATATATGAATCCTAATTATATTATAAGAGTTAGTGCTACTACTAAAACAAATAAAGAAGCAGAATTTATTGCAATCGACGAATTAGAAGTTATAAATTCTGGTTTAATTACAAGAGCACTTTATATTAATGAAAATGTATCAAATGATACTGCTCTTTCCAATGAACATGAATATTTGCTTGACCTTGCAATAGAAAAAAGAAAAGCAATTAAAAATGAATATTTAAAATTAGGTGTTCAGGTAAATCCTTTAATTATTATTCAAGTACCAAGTAAATCTGATGATTTGATAAAAATGATAGAAAAAATTCTTGAAGAAAAAGGATATGACTATATAAAACAAAATCTTGCTATATGGCTGGCTGATAGAAAAGAAAATATAGATAATATTGAAGATAATGAATCAAATCAAGCAATACTTATTATGAAACAAGCAATATCTACTGGTTGGGATTGTCCTCGTGCTAAAATACTTGTAAAACTTCGTGATAATATGAATGAAGATTTTGAAACTCAAACTATTGGTAGAATTAGAAGAATGCCACAAGGACATCACTATGATAATGTTTTACTTGATAATTGTTATTTATATACTTTTGATGAAAAGTATGAACAATCAGTTAAACAAGAATTAGGTAGTAATGCTTATGATACAAAAGTTATATTTTTAAAAAATGAATATAAAAACTTTACTTTAAAGAAATTAACTTTTGATAATAATTTTGATGGCTTTGATGAAAGAGAAACTTTCAATATATTACATAAATTTTATATAGATAAATATAAACTAACTTCTAAAAAGAAAGATAATAAAACAATTTTAGAAGCTAATGGATATGTTTTTAAAGATACTATTGATAATTACATAGTTCAAGATAAAATTGTTAGGATTAATAGCAATGAACTAGAAAATGCTAATAGAATTAAAGTACAATCTACTGTAACTACAAATAAAAATGGTTTTGAATTAAGACATTCTATAAATGAAATAGCATCTAAAATTGGTATGCGTTATGATAGAACTAGATTAATGCTAGAAAGAATGTTTTGGAAACAAAAATTATTCACTAGAAAATTTGTGGATTTAACTTTAACTGAGTTTTATGCTTTTGTGATAAATAATGAAGATATATTAAAACATGATTTTCAAGAAGCAGTATCTCAAAAAGCAAGACAATTAAAAATGAAATTTGAAGAATTAAAAGAGATTGATTGGCATTTTCCAGAAATGGATTATATCAAATATGATCCTAAAATGAGAGATACTACTATTTATGAAAAATCAACATATTTAAATTATCCTAATAGCACAATAAAATCAAAGTCTGAAAGAATGTTTGAATATTTTTGTGAAAATAACGAAAATATTAAGTGGTTTTATAAAAATGGAGAAAAATCTAGTGACTATTTTTCAATAGTTTATGTAGATGCAGTAAATCATAAGTGGCACTTCTACCCTGATTTCATAGTTTGCGATAAAGATAATAAAATTTGGATTATTGAAACAAAAGGCGGAGAAAATGCTGAAGGTGAATCTAAAAATATTGATATTAAAGTAGAAAATAAGTTTGAAGCGTTAAAAGAATATGCTGAAAAGTATAATGTAAATTGGGGATTCGTTAGAGATTATGATAAGAATGATTCATTATATTTATGCAATACGGAATATACAGAAGATATGGAAAATGATAATTGGAAATTATTAGATAATGTTTTTTAGGGGGAATTAATTTGAAATCAAAAAAAACTAGTGAAATGAATGAAGAAACATTTAAAAACCGAATAATTGTTCCTTTCCTCGATTCAATTGGATATCACGCTGAACAATTATCATTTGAAGATAATTTTACACTAAAACTTGGAAAAAATACCATAAAAAAGAAAGATTACATTTCTGGTAGACTTGATATTCTTGTTTTGCTAGACAATGAGCCTTTCATAATATGGGAATTAAAAAGAGAAAAACATGAAATAACGTCAGAAGAAATCAATCAAGCTATTTCTTATTCTAGACTAACAGAACAAATAACTCCATTTACAATTGTATCTAACGGTGATGAAACACATATATATAATACTATTACTAAAAAAGAAATTAAAAAAGACGAACTTAATACCGATTTAGTTAATTGTAGTTTTAATGAAGCAATAAAATTAAAAAAAGAAGCATTGGCAGATATAATATGTTATTCAAATGATAATTTAACAAAATTTATTAACAGAATAAATAATAGAGAGTTAGACAGATTAAGGGATAACAAATATATTAAAGAATTATACGTTGAGCGAAAAAATATACATGATAAATTTAATGAATTTTTAAATAATGATAAAAAAATATTTTTTATTAATGGAAATTCTGGAATTGGGAAAACAAATATTATATGCAATTTAGTTGAATCAAATATGAATAATAATACAATACTTTTTTATAATTCATGTTTTATAGAAAAATCAATTTTAAATAGCCTATTAGAAGATTTTAATTTTGCATTTGATGAACAACTCTATTACAGACAATTGTTTAACAGAATAAATTTATTATCAAAAAAAAATAATAAATATTTTATTATATGTATAGATGCAATAGATGAGTTAGCAATTCAAAATCCAACAGTGTCTATCGATAAATTTCTTGATCTAGTAAATGAATTTTCTAATATTAAGGTATGCTTGTCCTGTAAAAAAAGTTACATTAATGACTACTTAGAAGTAAACGGTGTTTCATCGGCACTTAAAAACATATCTAAGGAAAATGTAAACATAACAGAATTTTCTAGTGAAGAAAAAGATAAAATAATTGATAATTATAAAAAATATTTTAATGTTGAAATAAACGATAGTCAGTGTACAAAACTAAAAGAAATGACATCAGATGGTTTTTTATTCAGAATTATATTTGAAACATTTAAAAATAGCAAAATTGACACTAATATAGACAATATATCTGTAATTCAAAAATATATTGAAAGAATTGCTTCAAACTATAATTTAAATAAATATGATTTAATAAAAACTTTAGAAATAATTGGATTAATATTTATACGTTCTAAAGATAACTTTTTTGAACCGATTATTGAAGAACAAGTTGTTGATAATGAACTTAGAATAAATAATTCAAATATATCTATTGATACTTTAATAAAATGTAATGTTTTGCAATTATATAAAAATAATGACATCAATTATATTGATTTTGATTTCAAGGCATTATCATATTATGTTATTACAATATTATCTGCTAAACTTAATATATTAAAAAAAGAACAATTAGTTTCGAAACTATTTGAATTAAATGAAAATAGAAGATGTAAAGAGGCACTATCATGGTTTAGTAAAAATAGTAATGAAAATTACTATATTGAAATTAACCAATTTAAAAAAGAATATGGTAAAAAACTAATGGCAAATTATAGAAAAATAGTAAATGAAAACTTTCCAAACATTAAGGATAAATTTGAAATTAATGAGGATATTAACAATGTTGGAATTGCAATCGATCATAATAATGACTTTGCAGTTTATACTTATGGATTTTATAAAAAAGAAAATAATGATTTAGACGTAAAAATAATAAATTTCAATGATAAACAAACACTAATAAATTTAAATATTAATACTATACATACTTCTATGGTTGCAATTAATATAAATAATATAATAAAAGATAGATTAAAATCAATTATAAAATATAGAGAACTCAATGAAAATAATTGCAGAAATTTAAATATAGAAAGAATAATTATAAACTTATTTGTATATGGAAAAGCCTTGAAGCTAAATTACAAATATGAAAGAAAAAATTTCATTCCAAATTTAAATGAGTTTTTCCCATTAAATTTGGTTGAAATGAGAAAAAAAATACTAATATTTAATATAAATTTATTAAAACAAATAGGTATAATTCCAAAAGACGAAAACGAAGAAGAACTATATCAGAAACAAATTATTGGAGAAATTAGTATTCCACAATGCAATTATATATATAGCGGAAGATCTCAATTACCAATATATAATATTGCAAATTTAATTACAAATTATATGTTACATTATTCTGAAAATATAATTTCATCACCATATTTATTGTTACCATCAAAGATAGAAGAAAATAGAAAATCAAGTTGGGTAAATGACATAATGATAGAAAGTTTTTCAAAAGATGAATTACATAATTATTTGTATGATATTTTTGATAAGTGTATTGATGAGTATTTATCGCTTGTAGAAGAAAATTTCCCAACTTTAAAAGATAATCTGAAATATTATAACTTATTTAAAAATGGAGTGAACGTAAAAATGTACTTGTATAAAACAAGTAGTACTTTTCTAGGAAATTATTCAACAAAATTATGGTATTGTTATAGTGAAAGTGGAAAAAAAGTAATAGAAATTACATTTTGTGATGAAAAAGATGTTCCTAAAGAAATAAATGAAAAATGGATTACAAATATAAGCGGAGGAACTGATATTTACTTTTTTAATAATTATCATTCAAATGAAAATAATAAATATTTAGTTTTATCCAATTTTATATATAATTTAATTGATTCTGATTTAAAAGATTTTTTATCAAATGAAGTAAATAATTTATAAAGTAATTGAATTATCCTTTCAATTATTATATAATCATATACAGAAAGAGAACAAAGTTCGTAACTTGTATGTTATTCGCTCCA
>CAMLWC010000041.1 GCA_946488855.1 uncultured Mycoplasmatota bacterium | reverse complement strand
CCTGACCTTTTGGTTCGTAGCCAAACACTCTATCCAACTGAGCTACGAGCGCATGACATAACCTAAAATTAAAATGGTGGCTTCAGGTGGAATCGAACCACCGACACAAGGATTTTCAGTCCTTTGCTCTACCGACTGAGCTATGAAGCCAAAATAAATGGCGGTTCCGACGGGACTTGAACCCGCGATCTTCTGCGTGACAGGCAGACGTGATAACCACTACACCACGGAACCATGGTTGCGGGAGAAGGATTTGAACCTACGACCTTCGGGTTATGAGCCCGACGAGCTACCAAGCTGCTCCATCCCGCGATATAAATCAAAATGGCGGAGAAAGAGGGATTCGAACCCCCGCGCCGTTTCCGACCTCCCGGTTTTCAAGACCGGTCCCTTCAACCAGACTTGGGTATTTCTCCATCAATTTCATGAACGAATTGATTATAGCATAAATCAAATTGAATTGTCAACATAAAATAACTAATTTGTGTAATTATATGCATTTTTTACAAAAGATATTTCAGATTATCACAAAAATACTAATTATAATAATCCAGGGAATGGTAATTTATTTGAATTTTTTTCTTTAACAAATTCTTTTCCTTGACAATCAAAACAAAGCAATTTAATATCACTTATTCCCAAATTATTTAAATAAGGTAGATAATCGATTTTGCCATCAGAATTAACTGCATTATATATATCTCCATAACAAACCTTATATGATAAATCATTATCATCTACTTTTCCTGCTAAAAAATAATAAACATAATTTTTATAAAGATTATAAAATTCTTGCTTTTCAGCTAATTTATCACGCATCAAACTAAAAAATGATATTACATCTTTAAAATCACTTATCTTTTGATTTAATAGCATGTTATATTCAGAAGGATAAACAACTGACAAATATTTTAAAAATAAAGATAAATTTTCCCCATTTTTTATAGCATTTAGCACCTCAAAATCACCTTTATAAATATCTAATATGCTTTTCATAATATTTGTTCTTTCAGTAAAAATATCCATAACAAACCCTCCAACTGCATTATGCAATTTTTTATAAAAAAACTCGATCTAATCGAGTAATTTTTAATTTGGTGCCTAAGGCCGGACTTGAACCGGCACGGAATTTGACTTCCGCAGGATTTTAAGTCCTGTGCGTCTACCAATTTCGCCACTCAGGCATGCCTTGTCAACTAACAAGACTAATTATACAATATAATTATTGATTTGACAATACTTTTTTGTTATTTTTTTGAAAAATTTTCAAATTTTATATCACAAGTTGATAATTTTTTTAATCTTTTTATCTTAATTTTATTCTTATCGCTTTCAAATAACCAAGCATAAGCTGCTTCCCATATTGCCACCCAACCTATTATTAATATTGTTTCTGATAAAACAAAATTAATTTTTAAAAAGTAAGATATATATAAACATAATATTCCTAATAAAAATATAGCCATTTTTTTAATAGTTGAATATTTTAATATCAATAAATTTTCATCTAAATCCATTTTATAATTATTATGTATTTTATTAATAATATCATGTTTTTCTTCTTCTTTTATTTTATATGTTGGTTTAATTATTATAAGTACTTCATTATTAATAGGTTTTCCTTTGCATTCTTCATAAATGTAATTACTTAATTTATTTGATAAAGTATTTGAATTATATTTATTTGTATAATCATCAGCATTATCAATATTAATTAATATTTCATTCATATAACCCCTCTTTATATTTTAAAATCATCTAAAAAATCATCTATTGTTAATATTTTTTCGTCTACATCATCTAAAGAAATATCAATAATTTCTTCTTCATATTTTTTTTCTTCTTTTTCTAGCTTTGTTAAATTAATTATTTCAAAACAATCTTTTATACCATTTTTATTAATAACGGTTCCTGTTGAATATCTATCTACTATTGGAAGTTCTGTAACTTTAATATTAGTTATTTCGTCAGTTAAAATTCCTATTTTTTTTACATCTATGAATGATTTTAATATTTTATAAGGATTAGTTTTTACATCTCTTACTAATAGAACCCCTCTTCTAGCCCTAGTTGATAATTCAAATTCTGTTAATTTTACTCTCTTACCAGTTCCATTAGTTGTAATGATAGTAATATAATCACTATTATCAAATAAAGTACCACTAACTACATAATCATCTTTTAAATTAATTGCTTTAACACCACTTGCTTTAATACCAACTATAGATATTTCATTAGTTTTATATCTTAATCCATAACCATTTAAAGTAGTTATAAATACTTCACTACCATTTGAATCACTTATGCTAACTAACTTATCATTACCTTTTAATTTCATACAACACATTGGTTTTGAATATCTAGTTACTTTAAATTCATCTAATTTAGTTCGTTTAACTAATCCATCTTTACTAAATAATGTTATATATTTATTTTCATTAAAATTATAAACAGGTATACAATTTATAATATTTTCTTCACTATTTAATTTGATAATATTACTTATATGTTTTCCTAATTCTTTCCATTTTAAATCTGGCAATTCATAAATAGGTACGTATAAATAATTACCTAAATCTGTGAACAATAACAATGTGTCTAAGGTATTCATTTGATATAAACCAATAATATAATCGTTTTCTTTTAATAATGTTTCACCATCATTTGCATTATAACTTCTTAATGACACTCTTTTTACATAACCTTGTTTAGTAACTATTACTATACAGTCTTCTTTAGGTATCATTGAAGTAGTATCAATTTTGATATCTTCTACTTCATCTACTATAGCAGTTTTTCTTTCTACAGAATATTCTTTTTTAATACTTCTTAATTCATCTTTCATAACTGTTTTCAATTTATTTTCATCGTTTAAAATACTTTCTAAAAATTCAATCATTAGTTTTAAATTATCTTTTCTTTCTAATAATTCAGTTACATCGGTATTAGTTAATTTATATAATTGTAACATAACAATAGCTTCTGCTTGTTTTTCAGTAAAATCATATTCTTTTACTAAATTATCTTTAGCATCACTCTTATTCTTAGATTTTCTAATAGTTTTTATAACTTCATCTAAAATTGATAAAGCTTTAATTAAACCTTCTACTATATGCATTTCAGCCAAAGCATGATCTAAATCAAATTTAGTTCTTTTTAAAATAACTTCTTTTTGATGAGCTATATAAGCATCTAATATTTGTAATATTCCCAATGTCATTGGTCTATTATTTACAATAGCAACCATATTATAGTTAAAAGATATTTGTAAATCAGTATTTTTTAATAAATAATTTATTATTAATTCACTATTAGCATCTTTTTTTAAATCGATAACGATTGTTTCAGGATTTTCTAAATCTGATTCATCTCTAACTTCTTGTATTCCTTCAACTTTTTTGTCAATTCTAATTTCATCAATTTTTTTAACTAAAGCTGCTTTATTAACATCAAAAGGTATTTCTGTAATTACAATTTGATCTTTACCTTTATTCTTTACAACTTCATACTTTGATTTTACTATTACTTTACCACGGCCTGTTGTAAAAGCATCAATTATTCCTTGTTTTCCACAAGCTATACCTCCTGTTGGAAAATCTGGTCCTTTTACTATATCTAGGATTGTATCTAAATAACAATTTGGACTATCAATTCTTTTAATAGTTGCATCGATTATTTCACCTAAATTATGAGGAGGAATATTAGTTGCATATCCGGCTGATATACCATTAGATCCATTTACTAATAAATTAGGAAATTTAGCAGGTAAAACTGTTGGTTCAAATAAAGTATCATCGTAATTATATGTCATTATAACGGTATCTTTGTTTATGTCTTTTAATAATTCATTACTTATTTTAGCTAATCTAGCTTCAGTATAACGATAAGCAGCTGGACTATCACCATCCATAGAACCATTATTACCATGCATATCAATATAAGGTGTATTTTGTTTCCACCATTGACTCATTCTTACCATTGCTTCATATATACTAGAATCACCATGAGGATGATATTGCCCCATAACATCTCCTACTGTTTTAGCAGATTTACGATATGGTTTATCATATGTATTTTTACCTTGATACATCGTATATAATATTCTTCTTTGAACGGGTTTTAAACCATCTCGTACATCTGGTAATGCTCTATCTTGAATAATAGTCTTAGAATATCTACCAAATCTTTCTCCCATTATATCTTCTAGTGAATAATCATATATTCTTTTTAAAACATCTTGCATAACTCACCTACCTAATATTCTACTAATTATTGTTTTCATTGATTTAAAAAATATTTTAATATCAAATAATAAACTTAAATTATCATAATATTCTATATCACATTTTAAAGTGTCTTTATAACTCAATTTTCTTCCACCATATACTTGCGCTAAACTAACAATACCAGGTTTTACTAAATATCTTTTAGAACTTATTTTCCCTTCTGGTAATTTTTCACCACAAATAAATGCTCGAGGACCAATAATCGACATATCCCCTTTTAACACATTATAAAATTGAGGTAATTCATTTAACGCTGTATTATCAATAAATTTACTTATTTTACTATAATGACTGTTACCATTTTTATCATATATTCTAGTTCTTATTTTATACATATAAAATGGTTTTTTATTTTTTCCTTCTCTTGGAATTCTTATATCAATTAATGGTAATCCAATATCAAAAAATGTAATTATCAAAACCAATAACATCAATGGAAAAGTTAATATAATAAATATTATGGATAAAATTATATCTAAAAATCTTTTTACTATTTCATATCTCATTTTTTATAATCATCCTGTAAAGTAAAGTCTACATTTTCTTCTATCCATTCTTTTCTTGGTTCAACTTTATCCCCCATTAAAATACTTACCCTTTTTTCAGCTAAAGCAACATCAGTAATATTAATTTTAACTAAACTTCTAGTATCTGGATTCATTGTTGTTTCCCATAATTGATCAGCATTCATTTCTCCCAAACCTTTATATCTTTGTGTTTCTAATTTTATTTTTGATTTTTCTAATATTTCTTTTCTTTCTTCATCTGTCCAAGCATAATAAATTGTTTTACCATTAAATAATTTATATAAAGGAGGCATTGCTATATAAAGTTTACCATTTTCTATTAATGGTTTCATATATCTATAGAAGAAAGTTAATAATAATACTTGAATATGAGCACCATCATCATCAGCATCGGTCATAATAATAACTTTGTCATAATTACAATCTTTAATATCAAAATCACTACCAACACCTGCTCCAACTGTATGAATGATAGTATTTATTTCCTCATTTTTAAATATTTCTTCTAATTTTGTTTTTTCACAGTTTAAAACTTTTCCTCTCAAAGGTAATATTGCTTGGAATTTTCTATCTCGTCCTTGTTTAGCAGATCCGCCAGCTGAATCTCCTTCGACTAAAAATAATTCATTTTTATTTGGATTTTTAGTTTGAGCAGGCGTCAATTTGCCTGATAAAGCTTGTTCTTTTTTATTTTTTCCTTTACCATTTCTAGCTTCATCACGGGCTTTACGAGCTGCTTCTCTAACCATTTTACTTTTAACCATTTTATTTAATATATCTGTAGCAACAGCTTTATTTTCTTCTAAGAAAAATTGTAATTTTTCACTTGTTATACTTTCTACAATTGTTCTTGCTACTGGAGTCCCTAATTTAGCTTTTGTTTGACCTTCAAATTGAAGTAATGCTTCTGGTATTTGTAAACTAATTATAGCAGTTAATCCTTCTCTCGTATCTGATCCTTCTAAATTTTTATCTTTAGCTTTTAAATAACCATTAGTTTTAGCATAATCATTAAATACTTTAGTTAAAGCTGTTTTAAATCCAACCTCATGTGAACCACCATCAGTAGTTTTTACATTATTGACAAAACTAATAATATTTTCTGAATATGTATCAGTATACTGAAAAGCAATTTCTACATTAACACCTTCCTTACTACCTTCAAAATGAACTACTTTATGTAATTCACTTTTTCCATCATTTAAATACTCAACAAATGATTTTAAACCATTATCATAACAGAATACTTCTTGTTTATTATCTTCTTCATCAATTACTTCAACTGTTAATCCTTTTAGTAAGAAAGCTGATTCTTGCATTCTTTCACATATTGTCGTAAAAGAAAAATGTGTTGTACTAAAAATAGTATCATCAGGCATAAATCTAACTTTTGTACCTGTTTTACTTGTTTTTTCTAATTTTTGAAGAGGAATTTTTACTTTTCCACCATCTTCAAATCTAATATAATGAACATAACCATCCCTTTTAATTGTTACTTCCATCCATTTACTTAAAGCATTAACTACAGATCCACCAACGCCATGTAATCCACCTGATACTTTATATCCCGAATTTTCAAACTTACCACCAGCATGTAACACTGTATATATAACTTCAGGAGTAGACATACCAGATTCATGCATTCCAACTGGTACACCTCTTCCTTCATCTTCTACACTAACTGATCCATCTTTATGTAAAATTATTTTTATTTTTTTTCCACAACCATTCAATACTTCATCTATACTATTATCTACAATTTCCCATACTAAATGATGTAAACCTCGTTTATCTGTTGAGCCAATATACATACCAGGTCTTTTTCTTACTGCTTCCAAACCTTCTAGTATTTTTATTGAACTTTCATTGTATGCCATACTATCACCTATTCAATTATAACCTAAAAAACTTTATTTTTCAAGTCAATTTGATATTTACTTTTTAAAGAATATATGATATATTTTATACATAAGATAGGAGTAGATATATATGAATGAAAATATTAATAATGAAAATAATAATTTAAACTCACAGCCTGTGCAACCTGCTCAACCTGCTCAACCTGTTCAACCTGCGCAACCTGTGCAACCTGTTCAACCTGCGCAACCTGTGCAACCTGTTCAACCAGCTCAACCTGCGCAACCTGTGCAACCTGTTCAACCTGCGCAACCTGTGCAACCTGTT
>CAMLWC010000040.1 GCA_946488855.1 uncultured Mycoplasmatota bacterium | reverse complement strand
AACATTGCTTATGCTGAATATCTCAATCAGTCATAAAGTTTAACACAACTTTTCTATAAAAAATAAGTAATGATAATGGGAGTTTATATAAAGAATAATCTTTCCTATTGTAATACATAAAATAATATAATCCGACTGATTTAATATCTATGATTCTATTTTCAAATATTGCAAGTCTAATATAATTACAAATATAATCATTTACATAAAACGAACCATTAATTGCTTTATCGTTTATAAGTTCTTTTAAACTTTTATTCTTATAATAATTATCGCCATTATCAATTCCCAATGAAAACAAATAATCTTTTAATTTATAAATTCCAGATTTTGCCATAAATGGTCTTATATTATATTTGGAAGATATTGCTTTAAATAACTCTTCAGCTTTATCATCATCATGTTCATCTATCGCATATATCGCCACTTTTTCATAATTATTATATTCTAATTGATTTATATATAAATAACTAATGACTTTTATTAATACATCTTTATCACTAATATCTATATTTTTTATATTATTGTTTAAATATTCTTCAACGTCAATTTTTTCTGTTAGAAATGTAAAATATTTAGAACTTTTTTCTAATGCATCATCAAAGTCACATATTTCTCTATTTGCATCATTAAATCTTGTTGAATATAAAGTAGATAGAGGATCATATTTCTTTTCTATAAAACATGAATATGCATAATATAGCAATCCTGTACTATATATGTTTTCAAATGATATTAAATTATTTTTAATATAATATTTTATTCTTTCAATTATTAATTGATAAAATCCATCATGATGATTTCTGTTAGTACATTCTTTTATCAAAATAAACTCATACATTTCATTTAAATTAAAACTCATTCCATTGTCATAGATAATACTTTCGAATTCATGTATTATATCTTGAATCATTTCATAATCAATTGTTTTATTTATTGATTCATTTATAAAATCAAAATTACAATATTTTTTAACAATATTAACTTTATCTTCTTTATCTAATGAAATACTATTTAATCTTGACAAATAATTTAAACTTCCATTATTTATTGATTCCTTGATTTTTTCAATAGACTCCTTATTATCTTCCAAATAATCAGGAGTCTTAATTCTCAAATATGTATTTAGACTATCATGAATTAAATATACTCTATCATAGTGAATTGAAAATAAATAACCTGAATAATTAATGATTTCGGTTAAAACCTTATATTCTCTTTTTGACAATAATTCTTCCAATTCTTTTATTTTAAAATATGAATTATTTATTAAGAATAATGATAATCCTGCAATACCTTTTAATATTAATTTATCATAAAAATCAAATATATCTGTTGCTTCTTCAATTCTTGGTAACTCACCATTTAATAAGAAGTGTTTCCCTAAAAAAGAGGTAATAATTGGATATCCTTTTGATATGTCATATATTTGCAATTGTGTACTATAATCAGATACTCCTAAATAATCTAAATAAGACATATTTTCTTGCTCATTCCAATTATCTAATTCTATTGTTTCATATTCGATAATATGTTTTAAAGGTCTAGATAAAACAACCAATTTTGTTCCGACAAACTTTTTAAAAAAACTAAAATATAGTTCTAATTCCTCTGCATTATAGTTTTCAACATGATCTAGTCCGTCAACAACAAGAGTAATATTTCTCTCTTTTAATGTTTTTACTATTGAATCTTCTTCTTCTATCAATGACTTATTAAAAAGATTATAACTAATATCTCTAATAAAATTAGAATATTTTAATCTATTATTTTTATCTTTGTCGTTTTCTGAAATCCATAATCGTTCAACAATAATATTAGAAATAATATTTTGTTCCTCTAATTCTGTTACTAAATGACTTTTTCCAATACCTGGTTTACCAACTATAAATAATATATCTTTATTTTTAAGTGAAAAATTTCTAATAATTTTTGTTTCCTCTTGTAATTTTTGTTCAAATATATTAAGTGGTGGTAAATCTTGAATAGTAAAGTTAAAATTTCCAGTATTCAATTTTTCATCTGCTGTTAACAAAATATTATTATATCGTTCTTCATTGGCATATAATGATTTAATTAATTGATTATAGTCTTTATCAAAATAACCAATTATATAGCAATTATCAAACATAATACAATCCATTCCAAATATTTTTGAATTAATTTTTTCTTTTGGAATTTCTAAATTTCTTATAATAAGAATATTATTGTTATATCCTTTTTTATTTCCAATGATAATTGGAAGATACCCATCAATATTTATCATATTTCCATTTATTTTAATTTTGTCAAATGTAATATCCTTATAATTTTTCACTTGTAAGTAAAAAGAATCGTTACAAGTTTTTACAAAAATATCATCAAAATTATTATCCACAGATACTTCTGCATCAAGTTCGATTATTTCTCTTTCAAGATCCATTAGACATAATAAGTAACAATATATAGACCCTTGAAAATTATACCCTTTTAGTGCATTAATGGAAGGTCTCATTTTATCACCTCGCAATCGATACAAATTAATTTATATTTCAACATAATCATCTATGATGTCATAAAAAACATTTTCAGAAATAATTTCAATATCTTTTCCTTCTAATTTTAATGACTCAGCTTTAATTAATTTAGAACTTTTTTTTCCTCTTAAAATCGGATTATAATCATTATTTCCTAAAATTAAATAATTTGTTTTCTTAGTTACATTATCTTCACAGTGACCACCTAAATCAACTATTATTTGCATAGCTTCTTTTCTTTGCATTTTTTCTAATGTACCAGTAATGGCTACATATTTATCATAAAACAAATTATCAACATCAAATTCAGTATTGTTCGTAACAATATCTCTAGCCCTTAATGTTGTTCCATTTCTATGTTTTTTAAATGTATTCTTAAATTCTTCTACATTTACATACTTTTGTAATGCAACATTTTTTAATCGTTCATAAATACTCATTGTAATTACACAATCTTTTAATGATCTATGATTATTTGTTGTATCTATTTCGAAGTACCTTGCTAAATCAATTAATCTATGATGTGGTAATTCTGGTAATAATTTTCTAGAAATTCTCATAGTATCAATAAAATCATTTGTCAAAACATCAAAATTATTTCTATAAAGATTATCATATATAAAATTTATATCAAAATTAATATTATGCCCAATCAATATATCATTACCAATATAATCCATAAAATCTGGTAATATTTCTTCTATTGTTGGTGAATCCTTAACCATTTCATTAGTTATTCCTGTTAACTCAGTAATATATTCATCTATTTCATTTCGAGGTTTTACAAGACTATTAAACTCCGAAACAATTTTATTATTTTTTACTTTTATTGCACCAATTTCAATAACTTCATCATACGAACTATCTAATCCAGTAGTTTCAATATCAAATACTACATAATCACTCAATAAATCTATAGTACTTTTACCTTTTAAAGTTCTTTCTATCTTTTCTCTTTCAACAATACTAAATCTACCCATTTCAACATTTATAGTAAAATTCATATTTATCAACTCCTACTCCAATAATTATTATCTATATTAACTATTAATTATATATTTATTTCTTTAAAATTCGGATTTATATTTGGTCTTAATCCATTTTTTATATAACTTATTTTTTTGATATTATAAAATAATTCATTTAAATATACAATAAACTTAATATTCTCATAGCATAATAAAGCAAAATCGAAAAGATACATTTCTATAATTTTTTCGCTACTCTTATATTTGTCATAAAATGTAATTAATTGTGTCTCATTATTTATTTTATAATCAAAATGTGCTATCGAATTACGAACATTATTATTTATATTCAAATATTTACTAAATTCTTCATCAGCTTTTAAGGCTTCAATCCTTTGGTACTTGGTACAATCAAAAAATGTTTTAAAATTATTAATTTTTGAGCCATTAGGGAAACAATCATAATTTCTTCTTTCTATAATGTTATTTAATCCAACTGGAAGTGTAATCATCTCTAGAATTAATTCATAACTATCAGTATAAAATGTTCTCATATCTTTAAAATTTATAGTTGAAATACCGTGTTTTTCTTTATCAATCTGATCTGTTTTATTTGCAATACTTAAAATAATTACTGCCATATATTTTTCAAAATCATTAATCCATCTATCATATATTTCAATTATTTTTTCTGATAACTCTTTAGTATTTATTTTTGTTTCAAGAAATTCAATAAAATTAATAATTTCATTAATTTCTTTTCCTAACATTAATTTATTAGCTATATCTGTATAATCTTTTAAAGTGTTAGATGGCATAATATGATTCATTCCCATTGTTATTAATTGATGTAATGCAATTTCAGCATCTAAACAATTTTTTATAATGTAGTTTTCTGAAAATTCTAATAAAGGGTTAGCCATCAAATCTAATCTTTTATTAAAAAACAATTCATGCAAAGGTTTAATTTTTTTTAAAAATTTTTCTTTAAAGTGAAGAAAATTACCCATTTTTCCCATAATATTTTGATATTTTTCATAATCTTCAAACATCATAGTTGTATTCATAAACGGACTAGCTCCATTATTAATTATATCTTCTAAACAATTAAATCTAGAAACTTTTTTATTAAGAAATTCAGTAGAAAAATTACCATAAAATTTTGCATTATTAATTTCTTCAGATATTTCTTTAGCATTACTAATAATTAAATTATTTTCATTGATTTTTTTAATTCCATAGATAGAAATATCACAATTAGGGCAACTAAAATCAAATGGTATGTTAAAATATCCAATTTGAAATCTTAATAATATTTTTTCGTTACAAAAATTACATTTTACGATAGTACTTTTAATCACAATAATCACTTCCTTACTACGAAAAAAACGCCAATACAAAAACTTATAAAATAAGCCTGTACTAGCGCTTCCCTTTTACATATACTATTATATCATAAATCTTATCATAATTATTATTAAATGACACAGTGACACATTGTTTGTGAGTACCACACACATACATTTATAGTGTCACAGTGTCATTTATTATTATTCAAATATTATTTTTTCTGCATCATTAATAAATATAGCTTGATTATCTGTTAAATATATATCATCATTAGAATTAATTACTCCATTAGGTGTTCCTTTATCACAATGAACATCTAATTTGTTTTCAATAAATCCAAGTCCATCTTTATATTTTCCACTAGCACAAACACTACCTGCACTAACTCCAATATAAATACCACCATTTTCTATATATTTATCTATAACTGGTTTTATATTTAATTCTTTAATTCTATCAACTAAATACTTTGTACTTCCTCCACAAACATATATTGCATCATATTTATTAATCTCTTCTTGTGATATTAATTTATGCATATCATAAACTGTTATATTATTATCTGTAATACCACATTTAGTTAAATCATCTAAACATCCTGATAGTATTCTAACTGCATCTGGATCATTTGCTGCTGTTATTATAAAAAGTATTTTAGCATTTTTAACATCTACATTTAATAATTCTATAAATTTATTCATTATATTTTCATTGTCAAATCCTGTACTTGTTAAAATAATTTTTTTCATTACTTCACCTACTTATTTTCATTTTGTACTTCAACATATATTGTTGGTATATTTGAGTTTTTGATTTCTTCTTCTATTTTTTGTTGCATATTTTTAGCATTACTAAAGTCAGTATTTCTTAATTTAGTTCTTTCAAGTAATAAATCATCATTAATATGTAGATACACTATCAAATCACAGTCCAATAAAACAGTTCCAAACATCGGTGTACCCTGTTTAATACTTAATTTTGTTCTAACAAGTTCATCCATCCTATTTCCTATTTCTTGAGTCCAAGGTGTTCTACAAACATATTCTGTTTCTTCTTCAGTTAGTAATGGAAATATTTCTTCATCCATGTCTAATCCTATATTTGTACCTTTTATTAAAGTTGTCTTACCTGTACAAGTAGCTCCTAAAACACATATTCTTTTGTCTCTATTTTCTTCAAATATTTCAATTAATTGTTCTATATTAGACATTTAAATCACCTACTTTTCTTTTTTATATTCTTCAACTTTCTTGTGATTATTAAAGTTTGTTATTTAATTCATTTAAATACTTATTCATATAAAATGCTGTCTTATCTTTATTGTATTGCATTATATATCTTGGGTGTTCAAGAGCAACGATTCTTTTAAAATAGTGATTTTCTTCATTTAACTTCAATAAATATTGATAATTTTCTCCACTACCTATACAATAACATACTTCTCTGTTAATACCTATCTTTATAAGTTCATCTAAAGATTTTTTAATAAAATCATTTAGATAACTTTGTAATTTTCTGTTCTCATAATAATTAACATTGACTTCGTTATTTTTATTATTTATATTAACTATTCCTAGTGGACATACAAATCCCAAAAAGAAATCACTATAAAATTTATCTATACCGCCATAGTTTTCCATAACATCATATAAAAAATTACTAGAATTCTTATTAATATAAAAATTATTTATACTTTCTCCAGTTAGTTTATATATATGTTCTTCATCTTCAAAAGGTATTCCAGTAGCAGATGTTCCTCTTCTCGCTGGTGATGCCCCCAATATCAAATATCTATTATGATTATCATCAAAGTACTTATTATAGAATACCTCTACTATTTTTATTATCCTTTCCTTCTTATATGGATTAACAATTTTATATTTATCAAATAATTCAATATTTTGTAAAGAAAGCCATTTATAATAATCAATAATTTTTTTGTTCATATTATTCCCATGTTCTTTCTAAGTTAATTGTTTCTTTTCTTTTTAAGGCATCTAATAAATCAATATTATACTTATCTGCAATAGTTAATACATATATAAATACATCTGCTAATTCATCTTTTATATTTGAACTATATTTTTTATTTATATCCATTTCCATGTTAGATTCATGTTTCCTTATTTCTTTTGCTAGCTCACCAACTTCTTCAGTTAAATAACATAATAATTCTAATGGAGTATTATTATAATTATTTTCCTTAAGCATACATTTTATATAGTTTTGAATATCAGACATATTACTTGTTTCATTAAGTTTATTTAATTCTTCTCTTATTTTATCTTTTGTCATCTTTTACTCCTCACTTAATATCGCTTCTATTTCATATATTACTTTAGATAATTTATATTTTTTATTTTATAAATCAATTACTTTTTGGTAATTTATCATAATCATACTTTTTTTCTGCTTCTTCCAATTCATCAAAAGCATATTTTATATCTTCAATAGCTTTATCAATTGTATATAAGCTGTCTTTATTATCTTTCATAATTTGTAAATGTTCCATAATATAAAATAATTTTTGTCTTGCATCACTTACTTTTCTTCTTTTTTGAGTATCAAAATCTAGCAATTCTAATTCAGATTCTTTGTATTTTTCAATTAATTCTTTTAAATCTTTGCTAGATTTATCAATATATTTGTCTTTACTCTTATGTGCATGAAAATACAAAGACATTTCATCATATCCTGCTGCCTTTAATAGTTTCTGCAATGACATATCTAAAGTTTCAGCAATTTTACGTAGATCATCAATATCTACTTTTTTTATTTTTCCATTAATTAAATCATTTAAAGTACTTCTACTAA
>CAMLWC010000039.1 GCA_946488855.1 uncultured Mycoplasmatota bacterium | reverse complement strand
GTTTATTTACTAGGAAAGCAGTATAAAATGAAAATCATTTCAGATAATCATAATAGTGTTGTTATAAATAATAAATATATTGAAATTCATATAAAAGAAAAATATATAGACAATAAAAATTATATAAAAAAAGTTTATGAAAAATGGTTAAAACAATATGCCTTAAATATACTAGAAAGACTAGTGATAAAATATCAAGATACATTAAAAAAATATGGTATAAAAATTCCTACAATAGAAATAAGACAAATGAAAACAAGATGGGGAAGCTGTATACCAGCATGTAATAAAGTCATATTTAATTTGAATTTAATAAAAACACCAATATGTTGCATAGAATATGTAGTTTTACACGAATTGTCACATTTTAAGCATCAAAATCACAGTAAGAATTTCTATAATTTTATTACAATATTCATGCCTGATTGGAAAGAACGTAAGAAGATATTAGATGAAGAATTTATGGGAGTGGTATAGATAAATTATGATAGTAGAAATTGCACTAGTTGTTTTATCAATGATTATATTAAATAAATGGGGTTTTAAGCAGATAGATAAGGAAAAAGAAACTTTTGGAAAAGTATTATACAGTATTTTTATTATAATAACAGATATATTTCTTATTATATATTATATTGATAGACTTAATTTACCAACTAAACTAAAAATAAGTGATAATATAGATACTCAAAATTGGTTAACTGTTATAACATCTTGTATATCATCAATTATATCAGCTGCTATTGGTGGTTTAATAGCGTTATTTGTGGCAAGTAAGGAAGTTGAGTCAAATAATAGACAGAACGAAGAGAATAATAGAATACAAAATATACCATTAATGTCTTATGAATTTGATAATAAAAATTCAAGTGATAATTGGATTGACTTAAATACAAATATTAAAGATGGTACCATAGGAAATATTGATTTTGCTATAAAAAATATTGGCTTGGGTTCTGCAAGAAACGTAAAGATTAATATTGAAAGTAATATAATGAATGAAAGGATAGAAAAGAAGTATTACATTTTAGAAGTAGATAAAATAGAAAATTTATCATTTGTTGGCTCTTTTGTTATAAATGAAGATTATCATTTTAAGGTTAAAGTATCTTATCAAGATTTATTACTTAATTATTATGAACAAGAAATAGATTTTTCTTATAAACTAACACCATATACAAATAATTCAGATAGAAAATATATAATAAGTGACTTAATAATAAAAGAAGAAAAATTTATAAATAATATGAAAAAGGAGGATATATATGGATAAAAAAGGAGTCATATATATTTTGACTAATCCATCATTTCCTGAATATGTTAAAATAGGTTATACGGATGATATAAACAAAAGACTAAGGACTTTAAATGCTTCTTCAGCAGTACCATTTGGATTTAGAGCATATGCTGTTTATGATGTGTATCATAAATTAGAAGATAGGAAAGTTCATAGCATGATTGACACAATAAACCCAGAGTTAAGAAGTATAGATAATATAAACGGAAGAGAAAGAAAAAGAGAATTTTTTCAAATGACAAAAGAACAAGCATATTCACTTTTTGAAAGCATAGCAGAAATCTCTGGAACAAAAGAGAGATTGCATCTAATTAAAGCAACAGAGCATGAAATTAAAGAAGAACAAGAAGCTAATGAAATTAGAGAAATGTCAATTAACAGACATCATTTTAAAGATATTGAATTTTATTCTAGCCTAACAAGTAAAAGTTATTATACAAGAACAAGTGAACAAGGAACTTTAAGTATATTTGAAAAAGATACGAATTTAGAAATACCAAATAATAGTAATCCATCAAAAAAACAAATAGTATTACAAGCTTTAAAGGATTTAGGAGAAAATGTAGATGATGGATTGACTTTATATCAGCTAGAACATAGATTAGAAAAGAAAATACTTCAACAACAAGATTAATTATAAATTCTTTTAGAAAGAAGAGAGAACATATGGTATATATTACAGGTGATACTCATGCTAATTTTTCTAGGTTTGAAGAAGATAAATTTCAGATACAAAAAGAAATGACAAAAAATGATTATGTTATTATTTGTGGTGACTTTGGAGGTGTTTGGACTTTTGAAGAAGAAAGTAGTAGAGAAAAATATTGGTTAGATTGGTTAAATGAAAGAAATTTTACTACTTTATTTGTAGATGGAAATCATGAAAATTATACAAGATTATATAATGATTATCCAGTAGAAGAATGGCATGGTGGAAAAGTACATAAAGTAAGACCATCAGTATATCATCTTATGCGAGGTGAAATCTTTGAAATAGATGGAAATACATTTTTTATATTTGGTGGAGCATCATCACATGATGTTCAAGATGGAATATTGAATTTAGATGAAGAAGAGAAAATATATGAGTATAGAAAAAGAGGAGCTTATTTTAGAATAAGGGACTTTTCATGGTGGGATTTAGAATTACCTACTAATGAGGAAATGACAAATGGAATAAAAAATTTAGAAAAAGTAAATTATAAAGTGGATTATATTATAACTCATTGTTGTTCAACAAGTATACAAGCTATGCTGGGTGGAGGACGATATAAAAAAGATATTTTAACGGATTATCTACAAAAAATATCAGAAAAATGTGAATTTAAGAAGTGGTATTTTGGACATTATCATGATAATAAACAGATAAATTCTCAATACATTTTACTATATGAAGATATTGTACCACTTGAATTTAAAAGTATATTTAAAAAAGTAGGTGAATAAATGATTTATTTTATTTCAGATACACATTTTAATCATAACAATATAATTAAATATTGTAATAGACCATTTAAAAGTATTAACGAAATAAATCAAACTATTATAAATAACTGGAATAAAACTGTAAAAGCAGATGATGAAATTTATCATTTGGGAGATTTGGTGTTAGGTAAAAAAGAAGAAATGTATAATGCAGTGAGCAATTTGAATGGAAAAAAATATCTTATAAGGGGAAATCATGATAAATTGAGTATAAGCATATATGAAGAGTTAGGATTTAATGTATTAAAGAATGCACCAATAAAATTAGAAAATGATAAATTATTATTATCACATACTCCAGTACCAGATAAACACATACCAAAAGGATTTATTAATATTCATGGACACATACATAATAAGGATTTATATGAGTGTATAGAGAAATACGAACCTAATCAATATTCAATTCAATTGATAAACATATAAATGTTTCTTGTGATGCAATTAATTTTAAGCCTATTAGTATAGAGATAATAAAAGAGGAGAAATTATGGAAAAATATATAAATTATTTTTTGAAAAGAGACACTACATATTGTTTAAATGAAAAATTTGATTATAAATTTGATTATAAAAGTACAACAAAAGAAAAATTCCTTTTGGAATATAGTAAATTTTTAGGAATGTATAGTACATTATTTTTCTATAACCAACATTTAGTTACAGTTTTTAATAGCTTTGAAATAAGATTAAAAAAAGAAGATATTAATATTTTAATAAAAATGTATAAATATTCAAAAGAAAATAAATATGATGATGAAAGAAGTATTTTAATAGAATTTTTTTACACTTATTTTAGAACCATAACATCACCAATATATCAACATAATTATAAAGAATATATACAGGCTAGAAAAGATTTCATTGATGAATTAGAAACAAATAATATAAAAGAAGAATTTTTTATGAGTTTTCAGAAAGAATGTTATTTATTTTATAAAAATGTATTAGAAATAGCTGTAAAAGAAAATAAATACATTAACAATGAAATAATAGAAAAAATTTTTAATAATATGAAATCATCAAAAGAATACAATAATAGTTTAATTGATATATTGATAAAAAACAAAGTGAATTTATATGAAATAATAGATTATGATAATGAAGTTGAAAAACATGTAAAAACATATATAGAATATGTAATGGAAGCATTAGAAAATTTTTATGGATATAATTATGCAAAAGAAATTATTGTAAAATTGGATAGAAAAAAATGTTTATCTAAAGATAATATAAAGAAAATATTAAATAGATATATTGAGATAGAAAATGGGCTAATTAGTAAATTAAAACCGAAAACATATAGTTTTCATCAAGGTCTTGATGAAATAGATAATTTAAAAGAGGAATTTAATTACATTTTAAAAAATATCACCAATCTTGAACATATATATAAATCAAAAATACATGAATGTTTGAAGAATTTATTAGCTTTAAAAAGATATTTAATATCAGATGATGACTATGTAAAATCAGAAATGTTTGAAAGAAAATACACACAAGAAATTCCTACAGGAGAAGTGGATAAAATCAGAAATGAAATATTAAAGAATAATTACTTGTTATATAATTACTCGAAAATAGATTTTATAAAGCAAGTGGAAATTGCATTAGATAATTATTCTAAATTTGCATTACTTAGTATTGTTAAAAGAGTAACAATAGATTCAAAAAAACAAATATATGAAACTAATATAGAAGAAAAAACAAATAAAAAAAATAATAACTTTAAATCATATTTCGATGAACTAGGAAAAAAATATACAGAAGGAAATAAAGAATTGGTAAATAAGTTGGGACAAGATTACTATGAAGAACTTTTAAGAAATTTAAAAAATTATTTTTTTACACAACAAAATTTAATAATATCAATGATTGGTAAGGATAATTTGTCAAATATTTTTAAAAACTTAAAAATGGGAGTGAACTATGACTTTAATAATGATTATGCTTCAGTAGTAAGTAATGTTTTAGCAATAGAAGCAAATATAATAAAAATAATAGAAAATAAAAGACTAGAAAAAACATCTGATGGATTTACCAATTTGAATATATTATTTGAGTCTTGTAAGGAAAATAAGAATTGGATAAATGGATTAATGTATTTGAATTATACATTATATGAAAAGTCAGGATTAAATTTAAGAAATAATATAATGCATGGAAATTTAATTAATACAGATTTAACTATTCCATTAATAGTTTCTTTTTCTGGATTAATTTTTACTAGTTGGATGTTAAATGAACATAAATAATGAAAAAGTATTTAAAAATGTAGACATTCCTGACATGGATACTGATTTAAATAATATAGCAAATGAATATTGGAACAATATATTAAATAATTATACAAAAATAGCGAATGATTCTAAAAAAATATTAGAAATATCATTAAAAAAAGATATTTGCAAACCATTAGTAATCTATTATTTGTTTTTTATAATTGAAATATCTTTAAAATTGTATTTGCTGAAATTTTCTACTATAGAAGAAGTTGATAAATATGCACATAATATTACTAGACTAACACAAAAAATTAATGAAAATGAAAAAAATTTGAATTTTCAAGAACTGTATTTTATGCTTAAAAAATTCAAAAATTCAAAAAAACAAAATATAAATTTTGATAAATATTATGATTTTAAATATAACAGAGGATCTAAAGAAAAAAATTTGATTTTTGAACAGGAAGTTAGTAAAGAGGATAAGATGACAATAATGGAGGTGTTAAGATGGATAGATTTACATTTGCACAGTGCATAAAGTCTGAGCAAAATGAAGATACCGTCAAGCTAATAGGAGAAATAGACACAGAAATGTTAAATAGAAGAGATTTAATTGAAAGATTATATTATGCATTACCTTTGGTAGAGCGAATGATTCTAGAAATTTTTAAATTAGTACCTGAATCAGATATTGAGTATTATCAACAAGGAATAATGAGAACGCCAATTGAAATTATTGAAAATAATAATGAAAATAAAATTATTCCAGATAGAATAGTTAATATAATAGAAAAATATTTTAAAGCAGATGGAATTAGAAATAAATTATTTCATGTAGAAGAACTAAATACTGTGATAGAAGGATATTTTACTGATATTACATATTTGATAATGGAATTGTTGCAAATTTTAAAAAGTAGAGTAAAATTATATAAAGAATTTGAAATAAAAGAGATAGAGAAAATAGAATAAATGAAGCAAGCTGTACTATTATCCAAATCAACAAATATAAGAAATAAAATTAATATTAAAATGAAAAATACTAAAAATAAAAATTCACAAATAACCAAAAAATATATAAGCATGTGTGAAAAAGATTGACATAAATCGATAATTCTTTGACTAATCTAAAAAAATATGATATAATGTTATCATGATATGAATAAAATACATAATATTTCATAATATAATAACAAAGGAAGTGATATAAATGAATTATAATGAAATAGTATGTGAATATATTAAAAAATGTAATTTAGATGAGCCTTTATTTTTAGAAGAGATAAAACAATATGTAATAAATAAGTATAAAAAAGATGATATTAATATTTTAAATAATATAAACGTTATTATAAATAGAATGTGTAAAAATGATATTTTAAAACAATTTTATAAAGGTATTTATTATAAGCCTGTAAAAAATATTTTTGGAGAAATGCCACTGGATAAAAATAAAGTTATAATAAAAAAATATATTAAAGATGAAAATGGAAATATTAAAGGATATATAACTGGCGCAAAATTATTTAATCAATTAGGACTTACAACTCAAGTCCCCAATATTATTAATATTGTAACCAATGAATGTAAAAATTATAATGAATATAAAAATGAAAAATTGGGAGTAATAATTAGACAACCTAAAATAAAGATAAATAATGATAATTATAAGTATTTACAGTTATTTGATATTATCAATAATAGAGATCAGATTAATATAGAAGTTGATAATGAAGATGAAATTTTATATAATTTTATTGAAGAAAATAAACTTGATTTTGAAAAGATTATAAAATATGCAAGAGAAACTAAAAATAAAAAGGTATTGGAGAAATTATATATTCTTGCAAGATAGGAGAATAAATGAAATTACATTTGGATAAAGATGTATTTAAACAATTTATAAATAAAATAAGTAGTGAAACTAATATTTCTGTGGATATTTTAGAAAAAGATTATTATGTTTGCTGTATCCTTCAAGAATTAGCTAAGAAACAAGCTGAATTACAAGCTTATTTTAAAGGTGGAACTGCAATATACAAAATATTAGATACTATGAATAGATTTTCCGAAGACATAGATTTAACAGTTAAAGTAAATGAACAATTAAGTAATAATCAAAAAAAGAAATCTTTTGAAAGAACTGCTTTTGATTATAACGTTGAAGGACTAACCTTAAATGAAGCAAAAAGCATAAAAAATGGAAAAAGTGAGACAGCTTTTTTTGATTATGAAACAGTATTTGATATTGATACAGCTCCATTGCAAAGAGCGGGAGAAATTCAAATTGAATCAACCTCATTTACTGTTAGTGAACCTATTGAAGATGCAGTTATTGAACCAATTATTTATAAATATGCTAGTGATAGTGAGAAGAAAACACTAAAAGAAAATTTTGATGTTGAGCCAATAAAAATAAAAATCATAAAACTAGAAAGAATGTTTATTGATAAAGTATTTGCTGCAGAATTTTATTATACAAGAAAAGAATATACCGATACGGCAAAACATATATATGATTTATGTGTTTTGATAAATAACGACAAAATCAAAGAACTATTCAAAAATGAGCAGGAATTAAAAAGATTAGTTGGATACAAAAGAGAAGAAGAAAAGATAAGAACAGGTGGAGTTAGTAGCGATATTAAAATAAAAGATTTTTCATATTTAAATTGTAATTTTGATGACGAATTTATTGATAAATTCAATAATATGCAAGATAAATATATAATAAATGAAAAATATAAAATAGATATGAATCAAGTCAAGAATACTTTACAAAATATAAAAGATAAATTTATCAATATGGATATATAGATTGTGGGATTTTTGAGTTTTTATTAAATTTCTCAAAATCCCACTTTTTTTTACAAAATTTCAATGTGCAATCTTATTGTTTTAAAGTGCAAAAATTGCACTTTAAAATTGAAGAGCAGATGATCAATATAAAAGCTATTCATCAAAACATCTCATAACTAATTGTGAACCGTCAACAAATCCATTTCTATAATACTTTTCATTCCAA
>CAMLWC010000038.1 GCA_946488855.1 uncultured Mycoplasmatota bacterium | reverse complement strand
TTATTTAAAAAAGGACTATTAAATGAATTCTTAAAATACCATCCATGTAACAAAATCCCATTAAAATATATTTTAAAAGAAAGAAAAAATTACGCTATAAAAGATGGAATTTTACCTCATGTTACATTGTCTAAAAATGGAATAGAGAAAAAAACAGAACGGTATAACAGAGACTTTTTAGTAAAAACTAAAGATAAAAACTATAAGATTACTAAACTTTATGATTTATGCTACAATCCAGCAAATTTAAAATTTGGAGTCATATGCCTTAACACTTATGGTTCCGCCATCTTTTCCCCTATTTATGTTACTTTTGAAATCAACCGTGAATTTAATCCATTATATATAGGATATTATGTAACACAGCGAGATTTTATTAATTCAGCAAGAAAATATGAACAAGGGACTGTATATGAAAGAATGGCTGTTGCTCCTGAAGACTTTCTAAAAATGAATATATGTGTTCCTAATAAACATATTCAGGATAAATTTTCGACTATTTTAATATCTATGGATAAAAAACTCAATAACGAAAATGAAAAACTAAAAAAGCTGGAAGCACTAAAAAAAGGATTTATGCAAAGTATGTTTGTATAAATCCTTTTATATTTCTTCTAATCCTAATTCTTTCAAATAAACATTAAGTTCTTTATCAACTTCTTCAATTTGTTTTTCTATTTCTTTTAAATCTTTTTGTACTTGTTTAATATCTATTGGTTCTTCCTCTTCAAAAGTATCTACATATCTAGGAATATTTAAATTATATTCATTTTCTTCTATTTCTGATAAAAGTGCAATATGACAATATTTTTCTACTTCTTTTCTTTCAATATAAGTTTGAATAATTTTATCTACATCGGAATCTCTTAATCTATTTTGATTTTTACCTGGTTCAAAATCTTTTGAAGCATCAATAAATAAAATATTTTCTTCATTTTCTCTACATTTTTTAAATACTAAAATACATGTTGGAATACTAGTTCCATAAAAGATATTTGCTGGTAATCCTATTACTGCGTCCAAATAATTTTTTTCTTTTATTAAATATTTTCTGATTACACCCTCACTAGCTCCCCTAAATAAGACTCCATGAGGCAAAACAACAGCCATTGTTCCACTATCAGATAGTTGATAAATCATATGTTGAATAAAAGCATAATCGGCTTTAGATTTTGGTGCTAATTTACCATATGCACTAAATCTTTCATCTTCTAAAAATTTAGGATCTGCACTCCATTTTGCTGAATATGGTGGATTAGCGACGATTGCATCAAATTTTAAATCAAGATGTTTTGGATTAGTTAAAGTATCAGCATTTTTTATATCGAAATGTTTAAAAGAAATACCATGCAATAACATATTCATTCTTGCTAAATTGTATGTTGTCGAATTTAATTCTTGACCATAATATTTAGCGACATTTGTTTCTTTTCCTACTCGTAAAAGTAATGAGCCTGATCCACAAGTTGGATCATATACTGATTGTAATTTTGCTTTATTAATTGTAACTAATTTTGCTAGAATTCTTGATACTTGTTGCGGTGTGTAAAACTCCCCTGCTTTTTTACCAGCTGAAGCAGCAAAATTAGAAATTAAATATTCATAAGCATCACCTAAAACATCAATCTCGGCATCCTCGTGATGGAAATCAATATCATCTATTTTTAGCATTATTGTAGATATTAATTCTGTTCTTTCATTTACTCCTCTACCCAACTTTGAATTGTTTAAATCCATGTCCTCAAATAGGTTTTCAAAATCATCTTCTGATTCATTACCTAATGTTGATTCTGAAATAATATTGACTGCTTTTTGTAACATAGATATATCAAATTCTCCTGTTTTTATTTTCTTTATCAAAGTACTCCATAAATAATCTGAGTCAAGATAATATCCCATATTAGAATCATTAATCAATTGATTTTTTAAAGCTTCCCTATACTCTTCTTTTTGCCATGCTTCTTCATATGTTATATTATCACTTTTTAAATATACTTTATTAACATAATTAACCAAATTTTCAGATAAATATTTATAAAATATTAATCCCAAAATATAATTTTTAAAATCATTTGCATCCATATTTCCTCTTAGGGAATTAGCAATGCTCCATAATTGCTTTTGTAATTCTGCTTGTTGTATTTGTTGCTTTTCTTCTCTTGACATAAATTCCTCCTACATATACTTTTTTAATAAATTTCTAATAAATCCTTTAATATTTTCTATAATTGAAATTTTCTTTAAAAAAGGGGCATCAATAGCTTTTCCAATTAAATTATCAGGAAAAATACCACTGTATTCATATTCATCAATAATCTCTTTTAAACTTTCTAAATTAATATTATTATCTTTTGAAAATTTTTCTATTTCTTTTTCTCTTTCGATATTCATATGATTATCGAATGCCTCATCAATAGAGTCATCCTCTTTCAATGTTGGTAAAATCGATTTTAAGAAATTCTTAATTAAATCAGCTTTTAAGAATAATTCGTCATCGGTAATATTAACTAATTTACTTTCAATATCTTCAATATCTTTCTTCTTCTGTTCTTCATCAGTTAGATCAACATTTCTAATTAAATTTAAAATATAAGAAACATTTATTTTGTCTGTTTGAATTAACTCAAGCGAAAATGTAATATCATTTAATATAGAGCTTTTTTCTTTATCATTAGCTAGCCTTCTATAAAGCTCATAATATTTACTCTTGTAATCTTCAAACATTTGTGTATTTAAATCTGTATCACCATTATCTAAATCAAATTCATTAAAAGTTCTTAAACTTACCAAAAGCTTAACTACTGTCCTAAAGGCTACAATAAATGCTTTAATATCTTCTTCTCGTTCTAAAGAATCTACAGATTCAACGACTGGAACGATATTTAACAAATCTGAAACTGCAACTTTAAATTTATTTAAATAATCATCATAAGGTGCCATAATAACCGTATCAATACTATCCGTTTGTGAAAATAACTTAACAGCTTCATCTACACGTGCTTTTGTAGTTCTATAACATACAATATTTCCAAAAGGCTTTGTTTCTGACTCCACCCGATTTGTTCTAGAAAATGCTTGAATTAAATCGTGATACTTCAAACTTTTATCAACATATAATGTATTTAATCTTCTGGCATCAAAACCAGTTAATAACATATTAACAACAATCACAATATCTATTTCTGTATTCTTTATTTTTTTACAAATATCCCTAAAATAAGCATCAAATGTTCCTGAGGAAAAATTGGTATTGTACATTTTATTATAATCATTAATGATTCGATCCAAAGATTCTCTAGAATGCTCAGGATTATTATCCAAATCTTCATTGGCACCATAAGTAAAGATTGCTCCAATCTTTAAATCATGATTTAAGGATTTAAACATATCATAATATTTTATTAATAAAGGAATAGAAGAAACCGTAAATAGAGCATTATATTTTCTATCACGAGTTTTAGTGCTATGATGATCAATAATATCTTGAGCGATTAATTCCACTCTATCATCTGCCATAAATACTTCTTCAGTATCTATACCTTCAACCATAACATCTTCTTCAATCCGTGATAATTTCAACTCAACAAATTTCATATAATCAACGGAAAATCCTAAGACGTTACCATCTTTTATAGCATCTTTAATTAAATATGTATGTAAACACTTTTCAAATATATCAGCCGTACTTCTCCCATCCTGTGATGGATTCTCTTTAAATCTTGGAGTACCAGTAAAGCCAAAATATTGAGCATTCGAAAATGTTTTTGAAATTTGTCTATGCATATCTCCAAATTGAGATCTATGACATTCATCTATTATAAATACCGTTTTTAAATCTTTATATTTATCTAAAATAGAAGCATACTTGGGATTAGAACAAGCATTAGCCATCTTCTGGATTGTTGTAACAATTAAATCTTTACTACTATCTTTCATCTGTTCTATTAATTTCTCAGTATTATTGGTTAAATCAACACAACCAGGCTTAAATTTATTAAATTCATCTAATGTTTGTTTATCCAAATCTTTTCTATCTACTAAAAAGAACACTTGATTAATAGATGGTTCTTTTGCAAGAATCTGACTTGTTTTAAATGAGGTTATTGTTTTACCAGAACCAGTTGTATGCCACACATAGCCATTATTATTTGTATCAATAGCACGTGATACAATATTTTCTACAGCATAAATTTGATATGGTCTCATTACTAATAACATTTTTTCTGTTTGATTTAAAACCATATACCGTGCAATTAATTTGCCCACTTGGCATCTATCTAAAAATGTTAAACAAAAATATTCTAAATTATTTATTCTTTCATTATTTACATCAGTCCAATAAAATGTAAAACCATAATTTAATTCTTGATCACTATTAGCAAAATATTTTGTGTCCACGCCATTACTTATAATAAAAATTTGAATAAACTTATACAAACCACCATAGGAATGTCTTTTATATCTTTTAATCTGATTAAAAGCTTCCTTCATATCCATTCCTCTACGTTTTAGCTCTATTTGAACAAGAGGTAATCCATTGATTAAAAGTGTAACATCATATCTATTAACATATTTTCCTTCAACTGTAGTTTGATGAGTAACTTGAAAAATATTTTGACACCACTCTCTAGTATTAAATAATTCTATGTAGGCAGTAGTCCCATCGTCGCGTTGTATAGTTTGTAATTGTCTTAATTCTTTTGCACTTTGAAAGACACCCTTCCCAGATATTTTTATCATTAAACGTTCAAACTCTTTATCACTTAAAGGTTTCTCATCTAATCTATTTTTATTATGTTCATTTATTTGTTCTCTAAAATTTTTTTCTAGATCTTCTACTGTATCTATTTGAACCTTTTTATATCCTTGTTTTACTAATTGATCAAGTAATTTTTCTTCTAATTTTGCTTCGCTTTCATATACACCCATCACTACACCACTTTCTTTAATTTTTGTCTATTTTATTATAACATTAAACTTTGTATTTTAATAGTATTACAAAACAGATGGCATAAATCCATAATTATTATTGTATCTAATAATTCCTTACAAATATTATGTTGTACATAATTTCTTGATTTTTTGAAATTTGCGAATATTACTAATGTTATTTATGATTTTTATTATATGTTTATATGTTTGCATACTCAAATTTAAGTTTTTATTTTTTACTTCATTAATTAAGAATATTATTATTTTTTCTTCAAAGTTATCATCGATGAATTTTATACTGTTTAAATATCTACTCAATTCTGAAATATCATCACAAGGATTTTTATATTTTTTATTATAGACACACAAAAAATCTTCATATGTTTGAGGAGCTTCTAATAATAACATTATCTTAAAAAATGATAAATCTGTATAACTCACATTTTGCTTTATATAGTTTAAAACTTCTATGTCAATATTATAACTATCATTTAAATTGCTTGAATTTATAAAATAATATAAAAATGATTCTTTCAAAGTAGTAAACCTTGAAGGCTCATAAATTAAATGTTTCAAACGATTACATTTTGAATAAACATATTGCTTATATAAACCACTCTCATACAATTTATCTTCTATTTTTTTATTGTAAGTATAATAAGTAATACAGCTTGTAATATATTTTTTAAATAGTGATGAAACATTCCCAACTATATTAATTATATCTATATATAATTGTTCACTTATTTTTTTATCTTCTTTTTCCATTTTATTTAATTCGTTAATTACATACTTTTCGTTTTTATAAGGTAAAACTCTGGTTTTTTCAGATATTCTTTTTAGCTCCTCTAAATGATTAAGTTCAAGACATTCATAATATTTTTTATATATCATATATCGTTCATTTCGACTATATTTGACATAATCAAAACTATAAAATATTTTTTTAAATATTTCTTTATCAATAAAAGATATTCTGTCAAAAAACAAAACTAAATTTTTAAAAGAAATATCTTTCGGTGCAATAATATCAATTATTTTCATTATTGATTCATCTTTAATTAAATTCGGGTTAATTAAAGATAAAACTATCGACGGTGACATTTCTGATGTTATTTCCTCAACTGTAATTAACGGCAAATTATCATTATACAAAGAAAATAAATTCGGTATCAAGCCTATTGTCTTAATTATTTCTTTTCTATATTCTATTATATTATCTGTATTATAGTTTTCTTCTAAATCTTCTGCAATAATACTAATATAATCATCTAATATTTTTTCTTCTCCTGCCCTGTATAACTGTCCCAGCTGAATTAATCTCTTCTTTACTGTTTTTACACCGTTTTCTGATGAGAATACATTACTTTGCGATAAAAATAACCGTATATCTTTAGAGTAAAGCTGATTTGCCTCGTGAAATATAATTTTGTTTGCAAAAATTATTTCTGGTATACCACTTTCTTTTACCTTTTGTTTAAGACTTTTTACGATAATATCATTTCCTGCTTTTTCACAATATAAATCAAAATTATAAATATTTTGCCAGTAATCTGAGAAAATAGCATTTTGAATTGTACTATCAAAAATATTTAAAATAGGTTTACCTTTCGGATACTTATAAAAATACATTGAATAATCTATAGTGATTATACTTCTCCTTAAGGCGTCTGATATTTCATTGATAAATTTTTCACTATAATTATCAGTAGTTGAAATTATTATTTCTTTATTAAAGATATAACTAGCTACTATATTATTAAATTTTTGTGAATCCTCTAACAAATGATAAAAATCTTCACTATATTCATCTTCTAAATAAGCAATAAAAAGACATGTTTCTATATTTATTTCTATTAAATCAGAATTATTCAAACTCTGTTTATGTTTATACAAATTTTCATATACTACTAAAAAATAATTATATCTGTGTTTTATGTCACGAATTGTTACATTTTTTCCTTTATATAAATAACTCCAAATTCCTATTTCCTCCTCTTTTTTTGGCAATTCCAAATCTATTAATTGTAATAAATCTTTCTTTTGTTCTAATAATTTTATTAAAACAGAGCCATAATTTTGATAGGAAATAGTTTGAAGATTTATAATTACATCAAATAATTTTTCATACAATTCTTTATATTCCGTTATTACTTCTTTTATACTATTTTGTGAAAGAGATAAATAATTGTCTTTAACCAATGTATATGGTGGTTTCAAAGATATTATAAATTTTACATTTTTTTCTTTCTCGTTTTCTATATAAAATTTATAAATTTGCTCTATAACTCTTATTACAGTTTTACTGTCATTATATCTGTCTAAATCTTCAATACATATAACTATATTATCACATTCTTCTGAAGACTTTATTTCATCAATAATTTCATTAAAACAATCTATTGTATCATTTTCATTTATTGTTCTATTTGAAGTTTCTTTATTAAAGGATAAATAAACTTTAATTCTACTTAGTAGAATTATAAGACATATGCAAAATGCTAAATCAATTATGAAATTACAAACTCTTGGAACAGAAAATCCTACAATGTCCAATTTCATTATAACATTAAAAAGAAATATAGCTAATAATACACATAACATATAATTATCAGATTTATTCTTCATAACAATATTAAACAATGTATACTTGTTATCTATTTTTTTTCTAAAATATTCTTTATTCGCCGATTCTGGTAAATATTGTATTAAGCTTCTTAATAAAAATTTATGAATGTTTAATGTACTATCTTCAAAATTTGCATTTTCCTGTTTTTTCTCATTATTAATCTTCCACAAATTAATTGATATGAGTTTAAATTTTGTATTCATAACTCTGTCTTGTTTAATTTTCTCTTTTACCATATTAATCACTGTGCTCTTACCAGAACCATAATTTGATAGTAACCCAATCATTCTTGCATTACTTTTAATTGCGTCAATCAGATTAGTTACATATACTTTATAACCAATTGCATCATTATCACAATTTTCTGGTAAATCTAATAAAAACCTATTATCATTCATACTACAACAATCACCTCTACACTCAAAGGATTATAACATATTCCCAGCATTTTCTAAAGCATTTATTAACACATTTCTATGCCCTTGTGACTTTTCAGTAAAAATGTCTTAAAAAGAACTAACCAATTTAACTAGTTTTTATTATGATTTCTCCAGAAATGATTTGCACTAGGTTTATGTGTCTTTGATCTATTAATTTTTTCTTGAATTTTGACTGTTTTTTGATAGGAAACAGAAAATTTTTTCTCCATTTTAAGCATTATATGAATTTGATAGTCTACCTTACACCAAAGAGAAAAATCAAAAGCAATAATTATTATATACAAAGTAGATAGACAAACTGGAGAAGTTATTTATTCCAATCAAAAAGTGCTATTACAAAGAATTATAAATAAGATATATTCATACCAAAAATCTTCTTTTAATAACATAATTCAGGATAATTGTATTCTTTTTATACATCACATCAATTATGTTCTTGGAAATACATAAAAGAAAATACATCTTAATTTAAAAATCCAAAATTTTAATTTATTCTACTTTTTATTTAAATCGTCTACATTACTAATTTCTAATCTCTCTTTAATAGCCAAATATTACCAATTCCTTTCTAACAAACAAAAAAATCGACTCATAAGAATCGATTTCTATCTTGAAGTCTTTCGACTTTTTTCCATTCTGGGGCGATAACAAAGGTTATCTGAAACCCT
>CAMLWC010000037.1 GCA_946488855.1 uncultured Mycoplasmatota bacterium | reverse complement strand
AGACTAAATTCAGTTTTCAAATATTGAAACTGGAATTTACTTTTTCAATTCACATCTAAATAGTTTTCATACAAATTAATGTTTTTATCTTTAATATTTAATAAATTTTTAGTATAATCATTATGAGTCATTTAATCAGATCCTTTCAGTGTTTGTGTCCAATTACATTGTATCACAAGTTTCTGATATGACTCTTTTTAATACTAAAAAATAGTATTAGTGATTTTTCACCAACACTATTTATTATAGAACCAAGAAAACTTCTTTTTAGATGTTTTTTATTAATGTATTTGTTTACAAATTCCTGGATCAGGATTATAAAAACAATGACTTTTATATCTACCAGAAAGTTCTTGGTCATACCATATATCTTTACATTCAGCATCACCACTAGGTGCATAAAACCATAGAGCGTTAGTTGCAGGATAATAATATTCTCCTCTTAGAATTCTATCTGCTAAGTTTAATTCAGATGTTGTTGGATTTCCAAAAAATAAAGGACTATCAACACCAGAAAATTGATTTGGTTGATATAAAGCATCAGTTATAGTATCAATATTTTTAAATGTTAAGCAATCAGCTAAAACTCTATTTACTAAAACATTTCCTACCATAAGCATTCCTAAGTTTCCTTCACCAACAGCTTCAGCTCGCATAATTCTAGCTAACAATTCTTTTTCTTTTGTATTATATTTTATAATCATAAATCTTCACCTACATAATTATATGTTTTAAATAAAATAAATTTATAAAAATATTGTAATAAATTTAAATATGTGTTATAATCTAATTACATTGATTTAGGGGTGTAATTCAATGGTAGAATGACGGTCTCCAAAACCGTTCATGTGGGTTCAACTCCTGCCACCCCTGCCATATTGTTATTAACTCCAAAAAGGAGTTTTTTTTATCAGGTGATTATATGAAAATATTATTAGGAAGCAAAAATCCAAGTAAAAAAAGAGCTTTAGAAAAAGCGTTGCAAGAATTAAATATATATGATTATGAAATTAATTCTTATGATGTTTCTTCATCTGTTAGTAGTAAACCAATTGGCTATGAAATAATTAGAGGTGCAGATAATAGAAATAAAGAATTAAAGAAAATTGCTGTAAATAGTAATATTGAATATGACTATTTATGTTCTATTGAAGGTGGTTTTTCAGTTGATGAAAATGGTTTACCATTTGTTGTTACTTATTGTATATTGGAAGATAAATTTGGGAAAAAGTCTACTGGTAAATCATTAGGTATAAGAATTAGTAAAATAATGTTCGAATTTGTAAAAAAAGGGGGCTCATTAAATAAAGTGATTGAACAAATAAAATTAGAAAATAATAACAAGCAAAAATTAGGTATAACAGGATACTTAACTAATGGTTTATATAGTAGAGAAACAGTGGATAAGCATGCTGTAATTTCTAGTTTTGTATCATTTATATATCAAGACGAAAAACAAAAATTAGAACAATATATAAAACAATTTAAAATTTAATAAAAATATGTTATAATAATCTTATAATTATAGGAGGTTCAATATGATATTGAGTTGTATCGAAGCTTGTAGTGATTCTGATATAATGCATATAATAAGTGTTTTTAAAACATTGCTTAATATAGTCAGAATTTTAGTTCCTGTTATATTAATAATATTTATCATGATAGATATTATTAAGACTATAACATCAAGTGAAATAGATACTAAAAAATTAAGTAAAAATATAATAAAAAAAATAGTAGCTGCTGTAGTTGTTTTCTTAGTTTTCCCAATTGGGAACTTTGTATTACAAAATTTACCAATTTCTGATGATGGATATATTAGTTGTTACAATTGTGTAGGTACAGATGCTGATACTGTAGATGAATAAAAAAAGTTTTAAATTTTAAAACTTTTTTTTGTAAAATATAAATCCAATAATTTCCAAAATAGCATAAATAATAATAAATAAACCAATAGTAGATAATATTAAATTAGTTTTTAATGCTACATAAAATCCACATAGTATTAATAAAATTGAAATAATTAATCTACTAATAAATGATATTTTATTTTCTTTATTATTTAATGTTTCAATTAATCTAATTATACCGGTATAAATAATCCAACCTCCACATATTAATCTAATAGTCATTTCAATTAATGAAGAAAACAAAATTACAAACAAACCGAATATAATTAATATGATTCCAACGATAAGTTTTGATTTGTATTCAATATTTAGCTTTCTGAGTAATTTTCTATAACTTAGAATATTAAAAACACCAATAACAATTAAAATTCCACCAACAATATATGAAAGAAAATTCAATATACCACTTGGATTAGTAAATAAGATAATACCAAATATTAAAAATAAAATTGAACTAATTAAAGAAGTATCATTAGAATACTCAATAACTGCTATTCTTTTCATCAATAATCACCTTTATTAATTATACAACAAATAAATTGACAAATCAAATCTATAAGTATAAAATATTTATATGTAATAAAGAAAGGAAAATTAAATGTTAGAATTAAAAAATATAAAAAAAAGTTATACACTTGCAAATTATACACAAGTAGCATTAAATGATATTAGTTTAAAATTTAGAAAAAATGAATTTGTTGCCATTTTAGGTCAATCAGGTTCAGGGAAAACAACTTTACTTAATATAATTGGTGGATTAGATCATTATGATAGTGGTGATTTAATTATAAATAATAAATCAACTAAAAAATTTAAAGACACTGATTGGGATGCATATAGAAACAATTGTATTGGATTTATATTTCAAAGTTATAACTTAATCAGTCATATCAGTATTTTAGCTAACGTTGAGTTAGGTATGACTTTAAGTGGTGTTTCTAAAAAAGAAAGAAGACAAAAAGCTATTGAAGTATTAAAAAAAGTTGGTTTAAAAAATCATATAAATAAAAAACCAAACCAATTATCTGGTGGTCAAATGCAAAGAGTAGCTATTGCAAGAGCTTTAGTTAATAACCCAGATATAATTTTAGCTGATGAACCAACTGGAGCATTAGATTCAAAAACAAGTGTTCAAATAATGGAATTAATAAAAGAAATAGCTAAAGATAAATTAGTAATTATGGTAACTCATAATAGTGAATTAGCCCATGATTATGCTAATAGAATTATTGAATTAAAAGATGGTAATATTATAAGTGATACAAATAAATTAGAAAAACAAAATAATAATAAAACTTATACTATAAAAAAAACAGCAATGAGTTTTTTAACAGCTTTATCATTATCATTTAATAATATAAAAACTAAAAAAGGGAGAACTTTATTAACAGCTTTTGCTTCTAGTATAGGCATAATAGGTATTTCAATTATATTATCTTTATCAAATGGATTTGATATGCAAATAAATCAATTTGAAAAAGATACTTTATCAAGTTTTCCTATTACGATAAGTAGACAAGCAACTGAAATGAGTGCTGAAGATATGATGAGTATGACTCCTGATAAAGGTGAAGCATATCCAGATAAAGAAGTAATTTATCCTTATGATACAGCATCTTCAATGCTTATTCATAAAAATGTATTTACAGATGATTATTTGAATTATATAAATAATATTAATCCTGATTATACGATAGGTGTATCTTATTTACATACAATGAGTTTAAATATGTTAATAAAAAATGATGACAAAATTAATTATGTTAATAATTTAAGTTTAACTTCATTACCTAAAGAATTAAAAGAAAGTGATCAAACATTTTTAGAATCTGCTTATGATTTATTAAAAGGAAGTTATCCTAAAGATAAAACAGAAATAGTTATAGCAGTAAACGAAAAAAATAGATTAGAAAAAAATATTTTAGAAGCTTTAGGTATAGATACAACTAAAGAAGAAATTAGTTTTGATGAATTAATTGGTAAAGAAATAAAAATAATTTTAAATGATGATTTTTATAAAAATAACAATAACTATTTTATACCTAATATGAATTATGATGAAATATATGATGACGGAATTACTTTAAAAATAGTAGGAATTGTAAGAGGTAAAGAAGATAACATGTTAGCTCAAATAGTTAATGCTATGAGTATGAGTCAAGGTGCTGGTAATATTTTATATTCTAATGAATTAGCAGAATATATAATAGAACAAAATAAGGATTCTGAAATAGTAAAAGCTCAACAAGATTTGGATTATAATATTTTAACAGGTGAAAAATTTAATGAAAATTCTACAAAAGATGATATGTTAGCTTATTTAGGTGCTAAAGATATTCCTTTTATGATAAATATTTATCCAGTTGATTTTGATGCTAAAGAAAATATAATTAATTATTTAAATGATTATAATAAAGATAAATCAGATGAAGATAAAATTGTTTATACCGATTTAGCAGATACTTTTTCAACTTTATCATCTAATATTATGGATGCTATCGGATGGGTATTAATTGCTTTTTCTGGTATATCACTAGTAGTTTCTTCAATTATGATAGGAATTATAACTTATATATCAGTATTAGAAAGAACAAAAGAAATAGGTATTTTAAGAAGCTTAGGTGCTAGAAAAAAAGATGTCAGTCGTGTATTTAATGCTGAAACATTTATTATTGGATTAGCATCAGGATTAATAGGAATTATAATTGCAAGATTATTATTATTCCCAATAAATTCTATATTAAAAGATTTAACTAATTTAGAAAATGTTGCAGTTATGAATCCAATTCATACATTAATTTTAATTACTGTTGCCATTATTTTAACTTTAATAGGTGGATTAATACCAGCTGTTATAGCAAGTAGAAAAAATCCTGTAGAAGCTTTAAGAACGGAGTAAAGATATGAAATATTTAAAAATAATTATTAGTTTAGTTTTGATTTTATTATTATATTATTTTATGTTACCGCCAATAAATTTAAGTGATCCAAATTTTTGGGTATTTGTATTTATTAGTGTAGTATTGTTTTGTATTGTAAACTTGATTGTATCAAGTACAGAAATATTAAAAGTAGTAATAAATAATAAAAAAGTAAATAAAAAATCTTATATTTTATTTAGTGCATTATTTATAATATTTGGTTTAATTATAATATTTAATGTGGCTAATTCACCATTATTTATGGCTAAATCATACTATAATAGAATAAGTGTTACTAATAGTGATTTCACTACTGATGTACAACCAGTTGATTTTGATAAATTACCATTATTAGATAAAGATTCTTCTATGAAATTAGGAGATAAAGTAATGGGACAAATGACAGATTTAGTTTCACAATTTGAAGTATCAAATCAATATACACAAATTAATTATAACGATGAAATAATAAGAGTTACACCATTAGAATATGCTAGTATAATTAAATATTTTACAAATAGAAATAAAGGAGTAGCTGGTTATATTACAGTTGATTCGGTAACTGGTGAATCTAATTTAGTAAGATTAGACAAAGGCATGAAATATATGCCATCAAGTTTATTCTTTGAAAATTTATATAGAAAATTAAGAATAAGTTATCCATTTACAATATTTGGAGAAGTTAATTTTGAAATTGATGATGAAGGAAATCCATATTGGATAGCAGAAACTATAAAATATAGTGGTGTAGGATTAAAAAAGGAAGTAACAGGTGTAGTAATTTTTAATCCAATCGATGGTACTTCTAAAAAATATAAAGTTGAAGAAGTTCCAACTTGGGTTGATCATGTTTATTCAGCAAGTTTAATAATTGAACAATTAAATGATTGGGGATTATATAAAAATGGTTTCTTTAATTCAATATTTGGTCAAAAAGATGTAGTAAGTACTAGTGAAGGATATAATTATTTAGCTATGAATGATGATATTTATCTTTATACTGGAATTACTTCAGTTTCTAGTGATGGATCTAATATTGGATTTATATTAACAAATATGAGAACTAAAGAAACAAAGTTCTATGATGTAGCTGGGGCTACAGAAACATCTGCAATGGCATCTAGTGAAGGACAGGTACAACAAATGAAATATACTTCAACCTTCCCATTATTAATTAATTTAGATAATAAACCAACTTATTTAATGAGTTTAAAAGATAATGCTGGATTAGTTAAAATGTATGCTTTTGTAGATTATGCAGATTATCAAAAAGTAGTTGTTACTGAAAGTTCAGAAGGAATATTAAAAGCTGCTCAAAATTATTTAGGTGGCAATATTACAACTGGTGAAGAATTAACTAAAGAAATAACAATTAAATCAATTAAGACTGCAGTTTTAGATGGAACAACTTATTATTATTTAAAAGATGATGATATATATCGCGCATCATTAAAAGTAAATCAAAATATATTACCATTCTTAAGTTTTGATGATAAAATTAAAATAACTTATAAAGAATTTGACATAAAAGAGATAATTAAAATAGAAAAATAGGAAAAAAATTCCTATTTTTTGTATAATTATCTTGCAAAAACATTACTTTTGTGATAATATTAAATTAGGTGATATTATGGGTAAGAAAATAGAAGCTGCTAAATTAATTGCTGATAAATTAAGGGGAAAATCATATCTTTCTTATGTTGAAATAGCAAATATTACAGGCTATCATCCAAAATATATATTAAAACTAAAAAAAGAAATATTAGAAGGCGAGATTAACTTTGAACATGGTAATAAAAATAGAGAGCCAGTTAATAAAATAAGTCAAAAAGAAAAAGAATATATAATAAATTTATATAAAAGAAGTAATGTTAGTGTTAGAAAGTTTTGTAAATTCTATAATAGAAGAAGTTATTCATGTATATATAATATTTTAAAAGAAGCAGATTTAATTGATAAAGATATTTCATAATTGAAATATCTTTTTTTAACTTAGATTTTCAAATTACATATAATAAATTGAAAGGATTTGGTTAGATGTATTTATGTGATATGGAAATTGGTGATAAGGCTATTATAAAAAAAATAGTAGCTAAAGATAATATAAAAAGAAGATTATTGGATATTGGATTAATAGAAGGAACAAATGTTGAATGTGTTTTAAAAAGTCCATTTAATGATCCAATAGCATATTTAATTAGGGGGGCTATAATAGCTATTAGAAAAGAGGATTGTAATAAAATAGAGGTAGATTTAATATGAAAATAATTGCTTTAGCTGGTAACCCTAATGTTGGTAAGAGTACGGTATTTAATTCATTAACAGGATTACATCAACATACTGGAAATTGGCCAGGAAAAACAGTTAGTAATGCTAGTGGTAAGTTTAAATATAATAATAAACAATATAAAATATATGATTTACCCGGCACATATTCTTTAATTTCTCATTCAGAAGAAGAAGAAGTTGCTCGTGATTTTATTTGTTTCTCGAAGTATGATTTAATAATTGTAGTTTGTGATGCGGTTTGTTTAGAAAGAAATTTAAATTTAGTATTACAAACATTAGAAATAACTAAAAAAGTTATAGTATGTGTTAATTTAATGGATGAAGCTAAAAAAAAGAAAATAAATATTGATTTGAAAAAATTATCTAATATATTAGGGGTACCAGTAGTTGGAACAAGTGCTAGAAATAAAAATGGTATAAATGAATTGTTAGATAATTTAGAAAATACTGATTTTAATCCAATTGAAATAAAATATGATGAGGAAGTAGAAGATGCTATAAATATTTTAATACCATATTTAGAAGATAAAGTAAAAGTTTTAAATCCTAGATGGGTAGCTATTAATTTAATTAATTATGAGGAATCATTATATAAAAAAATAACTTCTTATCTAAATTATGATCTATTAAAAGATAAAATAATTAAAAATCAATTAATTTATATAAAAGAGAATGGAAATTATAATATTGTGGATAATTTAGTAAAAAAATCAGAGCAAATTACCAAAGAAGTAATAAGTTATGAAAATAAAAATTATAAGCAAAAAGACTTAAAAATCGATAAAATAACAACGAGTAAATTATTTGGAATACCATTAATGATTGCGATGCTAATGGTAATATTTTGGCTAACTATAAAAGGAGCAAATTATCCATCAGACTTATTATTCAATTTTTTTTCTTTTTTAGAAATCTATATTTTAAAATTTTTAGAATTTTTAAATATTCCTCAATTTCTGATTGATTTATTAATCTCTGGAGTATATAAAGTGTTAAGTTGGGTTGTCGCAGTAATGTTACCTCCTATGGCCATATTTTTCCCTTTATTTACTTTATTAGAAGACTTAGGTTTCTTACCAAGAATAGCTTTTAATTTAGACAAAATGTTTAAAAAATGTCGTGCATGTGGAAAACAAGCGTTAACCATGTGTATGGGGTTTGGTTGCAATGCAGTAGGAGTTAGTGGAGCAAGAATAATTGATTCACCAAGAGAAAGATTAATAGCTATTTTGACAAATGTATTTGTACCATGTAATGGGCGTTTTCCTACAATGATAACATTAATTACTATATTTTTTATAGGTATAAATGGTAATTCATTTTTAAGTGTCATTATATTGACAATGGTAATATTGTTAGGCTTTTTATTAACTTTTTTAGTTTCTTATTTTTTATCAAAAACTATATTAAAAGGAGTTCCTTCATCATTTACATTAGAATTGCCACCTTATCGAAAACCACAAATAGGTAAAGTCATAATCAGATCAATATTTGATCGAATTTTATTTGTATTAGGGAGGGCAGTTGTTGTTGCAGTACCAGCGGGTGCATTAATATGGCTATTAGCAAATTTACATATAAACGACATTTCCTTGTTAAATCATATTTGCTCATTCTTAGATCCATTTGGAAAAATGATAGGAATGGATGGAGTAATTTTAATTTCATTTATTTTAGGATTCCCAGCTAATGAAATTGTTATTCCAATAATTCTTATGGCGTATATGTCAACTGGAAATTTAGTTGAGTATGAAAGTTTAGAAAGTTTGAGAACAATTTTAGTTAACAATGGTTGGACAATTACAACTGCTATTTGTGTTCTTATTTTCTCATTATGTCATTTTCCTTGCTCAACAACTTGTCTAACAATTAAGAAGGAAACTGGTAGTTATAAATGGACACTATTAGCTATTATAATTCCAACTTTAATAGGTTTATTATTATGCTTTTTAATAAATAATATATCAAATTTTATTTAAATGAACTAATTTAAACATAAAATTAGTTTTTTTAAACAAAAAATATACCATAATTTTCCAAAATATGATATAATTATTAACATAGCGCAAACGTGGAGGAGTATTTATGATAAATTTTGTTGTAGTTGATGATTACAAAGAAATAACTGATAATATAGAAAAAATTATAAGTAAAATTATGATGAATAATAAATTAGAATATAAAACACACATCTTTAACGATTATGATAATAAATTTAAAAATTTTATTCAACAAACAATGGTTAATAGAATTTATTTGTTAGATATTGAAACAAAATCTGCATCTGGTATAGATATGGCTAGAATTATTAGAAAAAATGATTTAGATAGTATAATAATTTTTATAACTGCGCATGAAGAGTTAGCTTCTAATATTGTTCGTGATCAACTAATGGTTTTAACTTTTATATGTAAATTTGATGACTTTGAAAATAGAGTAAAAGAAGCTATTATGAATTCTTTAGCATATATGGGTAAGAAAAATGCAATAAGATTTGTTGATAGTAATGCAGTTTATATAATTCCAATTAGAGATATTTTATACGTTACTCATGATAGTGTAGAAAGAAAATGTATTATAAAAACAGATACAATGACTTATAAGATAGGTAAATCATTAACTGAAATAAAAGAAATGAGTATGGGAACTTTGATGCAAAGTCATAGAGCTTGTTTAGTTAATGAGGATAGAATTATAAAAGTTGATAAGAAAAATAAAGTAATAATATTTGATAATGGTGATACTGTTGATTTAGTTTCTGATAATTATAAAAAAGAAGTTGGTCAAAGGTGTTAGGTTTGTTAAATCAGTATTTTTTACCTTGTATAGTAAATATAATTTCAGGATTATATTTAGTTAATTCAATTGCTAATTTAAAATTAAAAGTTAATTTGATAAAAGTAATTATTTTAATTTTTTGCATGGTTGTTTTAAGTATAATTGCATATTCCTATTTTAATTATTTTATATTATTTATATTTAATAC
>CAMLWC010000036.1 GCA_946488855.1 uncultured Mycoplasmatota bacterium | reverse complement strand
AGACTAAATTCAGTTTTCAAATATTGAAACTGGAATTTACTTTTTCAATTCACATAAATTTTTACGGTCTTTGTATTTTTTATTTTTTATTGCAAAAAATAAAATAATAATGTATAATTAAATCTGAATATAGGAGAGTATAACATGAAAAAAGGCTTTACACTAATTGAATTATTAGCAGTAGTAATAATACTAGCAATAGTAGCATTAATAGCAACCCCAATAATATTAAATGTAATAGAAGATGCACGAAATTCAGCAGATATGTCATCCGCACAATTAATAGTAAATGAGGGACATAACTATTATGCAGGAGCAATGTTAGATGAAGTAAAACAAGAAGATATAGAATTAGAAAAAGATATATATGATAAATTAAATATAAATAATAAACCAGAAATAGGCCAATTATACGTAAATAAAGAAAACAAAGTAGCAATGGCAATAATAATAAATAATAAATGCTATAAAAAAACATATTATAGTGAAATAGAAGTAGTAGAAAATGTAGATTGTGACTTAGGTTATATGGGGCCAGATGACATAAAACCAACAGTAAATCAAAAAGTAATAAATACAAGTGTAAATGAAAATGACTGGTATAAAGAAGATATGTATATAGAAATAGAAGTGAAAGATAATGAATCGGGTCCAGCAGGATATAAAAGATGTATGGGACAAGATGAATGTGAACCAGAAGAAACAATATATAAATTAGAAAATAAAATATATATAAATACAGAAAGTGCAACAAATTATGTATGTGTAATAGGAATAGATAATAAAGGAAATGAAAGTGAAAAAAATTGTATAAATTATAAGTTAGATAAAACAATACCAAATATAGAAGGAATAGGAGATAAAGTAGTACAAAAGGATGAAGTAGTAGATTTAAAAGAAGGAGTTATAGTAAATGATACATTATCAGGAATAGATGGACAAATAATAATAGAACCAAGTAGTATAGATACATCAATAACAGGAACAAAACAAGTAAAATATAAAGTAAAAGATAAAGCAGGAAATGAAAGAGAAGTAATAAGAAATATAATAATAGATGCGGAATCACCAACAATAGTATATAATTTAGTAAATCCATCAAGTATAAATAGTAATGGGTGGGCGAAAGAAAACTTCTATGTAAGAGCAACGATAACTGATAATAGTGGAAGTGGAATAAAAGTAGCAAAAAGTTGTACAAGTAATAGTAGTAGTGAATGTATTCCAACAGCAGATATAAGTGGAACAACAAAAGATTTCTATATAGAAGTAGAAGGAAATAATAGACTATGTATAGAAGTAACAGATAATAATAATAAAACAACCAAAATATGTAGTGATACATATAAATTAGATAAAACAGCTCCAATAGCAGGAACAGCAACATTTGCTGGAACTTTAGGAAGTAATGCTTGGTATACATCAGATGTAACAGTAAATGTAGTAAATGGAAGTGATAGTTTATCAGGACATTTAAGTACGACAAGTAATATAAGTAGTATAACAAGTAATACAACCGGAACAACAGTAACAATAACAACAACTGATTTAGCAGGAAATTCCGCAAGTAGAAGTTATACAATAAAATTGGATAAGAACAGTCCAACATTAACAGATAAAGGTGGAAGTGTAACAATATATCAAGGAGATAGTTATGTAGTAAGTAATTATTTTAATGTAGGATATAGTATAAGTGGAGGAAATATAAGCTGTAATCCAGTTAATACAAATAGTTTAGGAGTAGGAACACAAACAGTAAGTTGTACAGCAACAGGAGGAAATGGTAAAAGTGTAACAACATCTAAACAAATAACTGTAAAAGCAAAACCAGTATCATTTGCAACAGATTCATGGGAAACAATAGCAGATGCAGTAAAAAATAATAATACTAGTATGTATAATGTAGGAGATACAAAAGAAGTAACAGTATCGGGATATAGTACATTTACGGTAAGAATAGCAAATAAATCAACTCCTTCAGAATGTAATACAGCAGGATTTTCACAAACAGCATGTGGATTTGTAGTAGAATTTGTTGATATTATAACTACTTATAAAATGAATTCACCTTCTACCAACTCAGGTGGTTGGCCAGCAAGTGAAATGTACAATTTTGTAAATAACAATATATATAATGCCTTGCCAAGTGAATTAAAAAGTGTTATAATTGACACATATTCAGTTTCAGGTCATGGAAGTGGAGAATCATCAAATTTAGTATCAGAAAATGATAAATTATATTTACTTTCAACAAAAGAAGTATGGGGAAAAGAAGGTACAAGTCGTATTGTAAAAAATGATAGCGCTGAAGCTGAAACAAGGCAATTAGATTATTATAAAAATATCGGAGTAACAACTGATTCCTATTCGGGAGCAGTAAAAACTTACCAAGGAATTGCAAATTGGTGGTGGTTGCGCACGGCTTATTCTACTTTTAGTCTTAGTTTCTACAGTGTGCATCCTTTTGGTGATTGTCGTTACGCTTCTGCTAGTAATTCTTATGGGGTAGCGCCAGCTTTCAGAATAGGATAAATAAAGAAAGAACATTAAATTGTAGGTTTGATGTTCTTTTATTTAATGTAAAAACAAATATATAAATTATTAGTTTTTTATGTTATACTATATATGGTGATTTATTTATGCAATATATTAATAAAAATCCTAAAATATTTATATTATCTGGTAAAGCTAAAAGTGGCAAAAATTATGTTGCTGATATTATAAGTGATTATTATAAAAATAGTATTCAAATATCCTATGCATATTATTTAAAACAATATGTAAAAAAAATAAGTAATTGGGATGGATTAGAAGAAACTAAACCAAGAGATTTATTACAATCAATAGGAATTGATTTAATAAAAAATATTGATAAAGAATTATTAATTAGAAGAGTTATGGAAGATATTAAAGTATATAGTTATTTTTTTGATGTTATTATTGTAACAGATGCTAGATTAAAAGAAGAAGTAGATATTCCTAAACAATTATTTAAATGTATTACTATTAGAATTAATGGTAAGGATAATGATTTAACTCTAGAACAAAAAAATCATATAACAGAAACAAATTTAGATAATTATAAATTTGATTATGTTATTAATAATATTGACATAAATAAAACGAAAGATGAAGTATTAAAAATATTAGGAGGTATAAAATGATTGTAGCTATTGATGGACCTGCAGGTAGTGGTAAAGGTACTATCGCAAGTATTTTATCTAAAAAATTAAATTTAGTTAATATTGATACAGGTGCAACATATCGTTGTGTGGCACTAAAAGCATTAAGAAATAATTTAAATGTAGAAGATAAGGATGAAATTATTAAATTATCTAATAATATTGAAATAAAATTTGATTTAAATAATAATGTTTATTTAGATGGCGAAGATGTTACTAAAGAAATAAGAAGTAAAGAAGTAACTAATATTGTTTCACCTATTTCAAGTATTGTTGAAGTTAGAAAAAATATGGTAGATTTACAAAGAAGATTAGGCAATTCTAATAATGTTGTAATGGAAGGTAGAGATATAACAACAGTAGTTTTTCCTAATGCTGATTATAAATTTTATTTAAATGCAACATTAGAAGAAAGAGCGAAAAGAAGATTTAAAGAATATCAAGAAAAAAATATCAATATGAGTTATGATGAAATATATGAAAATATAAAAAGTAGAGATTATAATGATTCACATAAAGAAGTTGGATCATTAATGAAAACTAATGAACAATATTATATTGATTCTACTAATTTAACTATTGATGAAGTTGTAGAAAAATTTATTAAAGTGATAGAAGGTGATAAAAATGAATCTTAAAGATTTATATATTGATTTTTTTGTAAGTAAAGGACATAAACAAATACCATCTGCTCCAGTTGTACCAGAAAATGATCCATCAGTATTATTTAATACAGCAGGAATGCAACCCTTAATTCCTTATTTAATGGGTCAACCTCATCCATATGGAACAAGGTTAGTTGATTATCAAAAGTGTATAAGAACTAACGATTTAGATAGTATTGGGGACAAAACACATCATACATTTTTTGAAATGTTAGGTAATTGGTCTTTGGGGGATTATTTTAAAGAAGAAAGTATAAAATATAGTTTTGAATTTTTAACAAAAGTATTAAACATACCTATAAATAAATTGGCAGTTACTGTTTTTAAAGGAGAAGATGGAATTCCTAAAGATACTGAATCCGCTAGTATTTGGCAAAGTTTAGGTATTAATAAAATAGCTTATTTAGGAAAAGAAGATAATTTTTGGATAGCAGGTGAATCTGGCCCATGTGGTCCTGATACTGAAATATTTTATTTTAGAAGTAATGATGAAGTACAAGATATTTTTGATCCAAATGATGATAGATGGGTTGAAATATGGAATAACGTATTTATGCAATATTATAAAGATAACAATGGTATAACTGAATTACCTAAAAAAAATGTTGATACAGGTATGGGGTATGAAAGAGTTACAGCTATTTTAGAAGGTGTTAATGATAATTATTTATCAAGTGTATGGATTGATATTATCAAAAAAATTGAATCATTATCTAAATATAGTTATGAAGAAAATCCAGAAAGTATTAGAATTATAGCTGATCATATTAGAACTGCTGTGTTCATATTAGGTGATGAAGCAGGTATTAAACCTTCTAATACTGATCAAGGATATATTTTAAGAAGATTAATTAGAAGAGCAATAAGACATGCTAAAAAATTAGAAATTGAATCTAATGATTGGGAAATTGTAATTGCTAATATGATTATTGATAAATATAAAAAATATTATAGTGAATTAGAAAAAAATAAAGATATAATATTAGATGAATTAACTAAAGAAAAAAATAAATTTAATAGAACTTTAGAAAAAGGATTAAGAGAATTTGAAAAAATAATAACTAATGTTGATAAAGTGTTAAATAAAGATTTAGCATTTAAATTATATGATACATATGGTTTTCCAATTGAATTAACAGAAGAACTTGCTAAAGAAAAAAATATTGAAGTAGATATAGAAGGATTCAAAGAAAAATTTAAAGCACATCAAGAATTGTCTAGAACTGCTTCAAGTGGTAAATTTAAAGGTGGTTTAGCAGGTGATTCTGATAAAGAAATAAAATATCACACAGCTACTCATTTATTAAATGCTGCTTTAAAACAAGTTGTTGATAAAAATGTTCATCAAAAAGGAAGTAACATTACTGCTGAAAGAATGAGATTTGATTTTTCTTGTGACCATAAATTAAGTGAAGAAGAAAAACAAAAAGTAGAAGAATTAGTTAATATTTGGATAAATGATAAAATTGATGTAACTGTTAAAGAAATGTCTAAAGAAGATGCTATTAAATCAGGAGCAGAATGTATGTTTATAGAAAAATATCCTGATATAGTAACAGTTTATTCTATTGGTGATATATCTAAAGAATTATGTGGTGGACCACATGTTAAAAATACTGGTGAATTAGGTAAATTTAAAATAACTAAGGAAGAAGCTAGTAGTGCAGGTGTTAGAAGAATAAAGGCTATTTTAGAATAGTCTTTTAAAATATATTGTAAAAAAACTAAAAATTTGATACAATTATATTGTAATAAGGTGGTGTTTATTATGGAAGAAACAAAAATATTTACTACTGATGAAATTGAAGAAGCATTAATTGAGGAGACAATTAAAGAAGTTATTGAAATATTAAATGAAAGAGGATATAATGCTAAAAATCAATTGATAGGATATTTAATGAGTGGTGATCCAGGATATATATCTAGTCATAAAGAAGCAAGAAATAAAATAACTAAATTTGATAGAACGCGAGTTTTAGAAGTTTTAGTTGATAATTTTATAAAATGAATTATTTAGGTTTGGATTTAGGTACTAAAACTTTGGGATTAGCAATTTCAAAAGGTATGATTGCTACAATGTTAAAAACAATTAGATATGAAGATATTGATAAATTAATTTTAGAATTACAAAATATTATATCAGAATATAAAATTGATTTATTGGTTTTAGGATTACCTAAAAATATGAATAATACAATGGGACCACGAGCATTAGAAACTTTAGAATTTAAAGAAAAGTTAGAAAAATTAAATTATAAAGTTGTATTACAAGATGAAAGGTTATCTACTGTTTCGGCGCATAACTATATGATAAAAGCAGATTTATCTAGGAAAAAAAGAAAAGAGAAAGTAGATGCATTAGCTGCCACTATAATATTACAAACATATTTAGATAAGGAGAATAATAATGAAAGAAGAACAAATGAAATTTAAAGTTATAGATGAAAATGGAAAAGAAATTGAATGTGAAGTATTATTTACATTTGAATCAGATGAAACAAATAAAAATTATATAGTTTATACAGATAATACTACTGATGAAAATGGAAATACTAAAGTATATGCCTCAGTATATACACCAGATAGTGAAGATTTGAATTTGCAACCAATTGAAACTGATAAAGAATGGAAAATAATTGAAACAATATTAAATGAATTACAAGAGGAAGTAAAATCTAGTATGGAGGATAGCGAGTAAAACTCGCTTTATATTATGAAGAAGTTAGTTAATATATATATTTTTGCAATCGTTATATTAGCAATTGTAATTGTTACTTGTTGTGTTTCTTATAATATTGGAATAAGTCCAACAACTAAAGAGAGCAACGAAGTAAGTTTTAATATTGATGAAAATAGTACTTATTTATCAATTGCTAGTGAATTAAAAGAGAAGAATTTAATTAGATCAATAAATTTTTATAAAATTTATATAAAAATATTCAATCCTACTAATTTACAAAAAGGTAATTATACTTTAAATACTAATATGGGTGTTAAAAAAATTGTTGAAACATTAGGAAATAGTAATAATATTCAAACAATTAGTTTTGTAATACCAGAAGGTAAACATATAACAGATGTTGCTGATTATATAAGCAAAGTTACTGATTATAGTAGTGATGAGTTATTAAATTATTGGCAAAGTAATGATTTAATTAATAAATTAATTGATAAATACTGGTTTATTACTGATGAAGTTAAAAATACAAATTTAAGATATCATTTAGAAGGATATTTTTTCCCGGCGACTTATGAAATATATAAAGATAGCAGTATGGAAGAAATAACATTTAAAATGTTAGACAAAATGGATGAAGTTTTATCTAAATACAAAAATGATATAAAAGAATATTCAGTTCATGAGGTTTTGACTTTAGCCTCAATTGTTGAACACGAAGCTATATTAGATGAAGATAGGCCAAAAATTGCTAGAGTATTTTTAAATAGATTAGATAAAGGTATGATGTTACAAAGTTGTGCTACAATTGGCTATGCAATAAATGAATGGAAATTAACTTATACAAATAAAGATTTAGCTGTTGATTCTTTATATAACACTTATAAGTATTATGGTCTACCAGTAGGTCCTGGAGGATTACCTGGAGAAGCTAGTATTAAAGCCGTTATCTATCCTGATGATAATGATTATTTATATTTTTTAGCTAATGTTTTTGACTCAAATTCTAATCAAACATATTATTCAAAAACTTATTCTGAACATCAACAAAAATGTTTGTTGTATTTAGGGTATGAATGCTAGATAATATAGAAAAATATGCTAAAAAATATAATATTCCAATTATGCAAAAGGATGGTATTGATTTTTTAACTAATTTTATTAAAGAAAATAATATTAAAAATATATTAGAAATAGGTACAGCAATAGGTTATTCTGCTATTAAAATGGCTTTAGTTGATAAAGATATAAATATAGTTTCAATAGAACGTGATATTAATAGATATAATGAAGCAATTAAAAATGTTAGTGAATTTAATTTGAATAATAGAATTAAATTAATAAATGATGATGCCTTTAATGTTGAATTAGATGATAAATTTGATTTAATTTTTATCGATGCAGCTAAAGCACAAAGTATCAAATTTTTTCTTAAATTTGAAAAAAACTTAAATAAAAACAAATATATTATAACTGATAATTTAAAATTTCATGGTTTGGTTGAAAGTAATGAAAAATTAAGTAGAAATTTAAGACAATTAATTAGAAAAATTAAAAATTACATTGATTTTTTAAAGAACAATAATAATTATGATACAATATTCTATGATGTTGGAGACGGGATTAGCGTAAGTAAAAAAAGGTGATATTATGGAAATAACTATAACTTATGTAAATAATAGATTTAAAATGGAAACTGTTACTCAAAAAAGAAGAAGAAGGACTAGTAACATTGTTAGAATAGAAGATACAATATCAAAGTTGCCAACTAATCCTTTAGTTATTAAAGCTGACAAAAATGATGTAAAAATAATATATAGAGATGGTGTTAAATTAATATTAAAAGATTATCAAAAACATTTAGATAAACAACTTTATGATACAATTTTTAAAGGAATTGATGATGATACACCTATAGTTAAAAATATAAGAAAATTAAATAAAGTTAAATTAGCAACTTTAGCGTTAACTTCTGTTGTAGTTATTTCTACTGTAATTCCAAAATTTTCTGTAAAAACAGAAACTGATGAAGAGCCTATTATAACTTATGATGTTCCTGTTGAAGAACCTGACATTATTGAACCTGATTTAAAAATAGAAGATGTTTCTATTGATGAAAGTAATTATGATTTGATGACAAGATTAGAACAATCAAAAGAATTACTTGCTGGTGAAATAAGTAATAATTCAGATTTACCAATTAGTAATAGATTAAGTGATTTTGCACTTAATAAAATTGTTGATTTTATCAATTCCGAAGATGGTAAATATTGCTTTGAAGTATGTAATGACTTTGGGATAGATCCATATAGTTATGTGTGTTTATTGATGGGTGAATCAAGTTTAAATCATAATGACACAATACCAGGTGGTAAAAATTATAATGGTTTTGCTGTTGGTATAAGTCAATTAGAGACACCGAATGGTAAAGAAGTTACAGCATTTAATTATACAACTAACCAAGAAGAAACAATATATGAAACTATGGAAAATGCAATGGATGAGAAAACAAATATAAAATTAGGAGTAATGAATTATCAAAAAATTTTAAATAGATATAATGGTAATGAGAGGTTAGCTCTTCAATCTTATAATTATGGTTATGGTTTAGTAGATTTAATTGTTGCAATATACGCTGATGAAATTGATGTTTCTTTTGATGATGTTGTTGATAATTTTGAAGATGTTGGATGGTTAAAATATGTAAAAGAAGTTCATGATGATCCAGTTGGATTTGCTAATAAATATGAACATTATGAACAATATGGTGCGACTATTAGAGCATTAAAAAATTGGAATCAATCTACATATGGTAATGGTGATTACATAAGTGATTTATATTCATATTATATTGGAATATATAGTAAAAATATTGTTAATGGAGAAATAATCGAAACTAATTTATTAGATAATAGTGTAATAAAAACTCCTTATACTAATCAAAATAGTTATAAAATATCATAAAAGTTTAAGAAATTAAACTTTTTTTGATATAATATTACAAGTGATGTTTATGGAATTAAAAGAAATAGAAAGAAGTATTATAAAAAAATATCGTAAAAAAATATTTGTACCATTTGTAAAAGCAATTAAAGAATTTAATTTAATAGGAGAAAATGATAAAATTGCTGTATGTATAAGTGGTGGTAAAGATTCATTTTTATTAGCAAAATGTATGCAAGAAATAAAAAAACATGGTAAATTTAATTTTGATTTAGAATTTATTGTTATGAATCCAGGATATAATATCGATAATTTAAATAAAATAAAAGAAAATTTATCTAAATTAAATATTAATGCTCATATATTTGAAACACCTATATTTAGTATAGCAGATAAAACTGATAATCCATGTTATATGTGTGCGAAAATGCGTAGAGGTTATTTATATAGTTATGCTCAAAAATTAGGATGTAATAAAATTGCTTTAGGCCATCATTTTAATGATGTTATAGAAACAGTGTTACTTAATATGATTTTTACTGGAAATTTTAGTAGTATGGTGCCTAAAGTAAAAAGCACTAATTTTGAAAATATGTTTTTAATTAGACCACTTTATTATGTTCATGAAGAAGATATAATAAGATGGGCTAAATCCAATGAATTAGAATTTTTAGATTGTGCTTGTTCGGTTACGAAAAAAAATAGTGGTCAAAGATTAGTTATTAAAAATTTAGTTAAAGAGTTAAATAAAATATATAGCAAAGCCGATATAAATATTATGACAAGTACAAAAAATGTTAATTTAAATACAATTTTAGGAGTTAAAAATGATTAAAGATTTATGTTTTGAAATAATAGAAACTTGTCCTAATAATTGTCTATTTTGTTCCTCTTGTTCTTTAATAACTAAAACTAAAATGGCTCTTTGTCAAATAGTGTTGGTGGAACCAAAAACTGATGATAATGAGTAATT
>CAMLWC010000035.1 GCA_946488855.1 uncultured Mycoplasmatota bacterium | reverse complement strand
ACCACATAAAATAACTGCATAAGTTTTCTACTTACACAGTTATTCTTACACGGTCATAATATTATTAAATTATCTGCAATACTTAATATTTAATTTTATAAAAAGCATTTATTATAAAATTAAAAATATCTATAAAAGATATTTACTTCTATAGATATTTTTTAATCAATTCTATCAAATAATAATTCAATATTATTTATTTTCATATCACCATCTAATTTATATTCTTCCCATTTAAAAGGTTCTAATGATAACATATTTTTAATTTTATCAGCACTGCTTGGAATAAATGGGTTTAATAAATTAGATAAATTAGCCATTATATAAACACAAGTATAAGTTGTTTCATTAAATAAATTTATATCTTCTTTAACTTGTACCCAAGGTTGTCTTTCATCATAATATTTATTACCTAATGTAGCATATTCTACAACTTTATTTAAAGCTTCTTTTAATTCTCCATCAGTAATTAATTTACCTACCTCATCATAAATAGCTTTAGTTCTAGCCATTATATCAACATCAATTTCTGCTTTTTTAATAACACCATCAAATTTTTTATTAATAAATGATAAATTACGATTAATAAAATTACCAATTACTCCTACTAAAAACTTATTATGAGCTAAAACTAAATCATTTCTTGAAAAATTGACATCTTTTTTTTCTGGACCATTAGCTATCATAAAATATCTTACAGTATCTTTATTATAAGTATTAGCTAATTCATCCATTGTAATTAAATTACCTTTAGATTTACTCATTTTTTCATCATTCATATTTACATATTCACATGAAATAATTTTTTTAGGTAATTGAAATTTAGGATTAATAGCGGATAATAATGCTGGATAAATAATTGTATGAAAAGTAATATTATCTTTTCCATGAACAAAATAAGTTATTAAATTTTCTTTATCAGTTAAAAATTCTTCAAAATTAATATTTCTATCTTGGCAAACTTTCATAGATGCTGTTAAATAACCTAAAACCGCTTCTATCCAAACATATATCTTTTTATCTTCATATCCATCAACTGGGACATCAATTCCCCAATCTAGTTGTCTTGTAGTTGCTCTATCAATTAAACCTAAATTAAGATATTTTTTTGTTTCATTATATGCATTTTTACGCCAATCATCTTTATGACTTTCAACAAATTTTGATAAAATTTCTTGAAATGCAGATAATTTAAAATATAAATGTTTATTTTCTTTAACAATAGTACTAGAACCACAAATTTTACATTTTTTATCTTTTAAATCTTTAGGATTAATTGGAGTCAAACAATCATCACATTGTTCACCCATAGCATTACCACCACAATGTGGGCATATTCCTATTATCTCTCTATCAGATAAAAACTCATTGCATTTTGGACAAAAATCTTGTTCTTCAAAACTTTCATAAATATATCCATTATCTAATATTATCTTAAAAAATTCTTGAACATGCTTTTTGTGTTCATCAGTCATTGTTGCAGTATAAAAATCATAAGAAAAATCCAATGCTTTAAAACTATTAACAAATTCTTTATGATATTTATCAGCTATTTCTTTAGGACTAATTCCTTCTTTTTTAGCTCTTACTGTAATTGGTGTACCATGGCAATCAGTTCCTGATACATAAATTACTCTATTTCCACATCCTCTATGATAACGTGCAATAACATCAGCTGGAAGCAAAGCAGCTAAGTGGCCAATATGTAATGAATTATTAGCATAAGGCCATGCTCCTCCTATTAATATATCTTTCATTTTTTCTCTCCTTTATTTAATAACAATATTAACTAATTTTTTAGGTACTGTTATCACTTTAATTATTTCTTTATTTTCTATATATTTTTTTACATTATCCAATTTTTTAGCTAAGTTTTCCATTTCTTCTTTAGAAGTTTCCATACTAACAACTATTTTTCCTCTTACTTTACCATTTACTTGTACAACCATTTCAAATTCTTCTTCTTTAGTTTTTTCTTCATCATAAGTTGGCCAAGCCTCATAAGCAATAGTTTTATCATGGCCTAACATTTGCCAAATTTCTTCTGTCATAAAAGGTGCAATAGGATTTAATAATTTTACAAAATTAATTGCATATTCTAAAGGAAAAACATCTTCTTTATAAACTGCATTTATAAATATCATCATTTGGGATATAGCAGTATTAAAGTTTAAAGTTTCATAATCTTGTGTTACTTTTTTTACTGTTTGATTATATATTTTTTCTAAATTTTTATTTTCTACATCACTAACTTTTTCTTCATATAATCTATAAACTCTATCTAAAAATCTTCGAGCACCTTCAACGCCTTTTTTACTCCAAGGTTTATCTGCTTCTAAAGGCCCCATAAACATCTCATATAATCTTAATGTATCCGCACCATATTCACTAACAACATCATTAGGATTAATAGCATATTCAGGATATCTTTTACCCATTTTTATACCATTTTCCCCTAAAATCATACCTTGATGAACTAATTTTTTAAATGGTTCTTTAACATTAACAATTCCTTTATCATATAAATAATTGTTCCACATCCTTGAATATAATAAATGTCCTACAGCATGTTCTGGGCCACCAATATATAAATCAACTGGCATCCAATGTTCAATTAATTTTTTATCAGCAATTTCTTTATCATTATGTGGATCAATATATCTTAAAAAATACCAACTAGAACCTGCTGAACCTGGCATAGTTGAAGTTTCTCTTTTTCCTTTTATTCCATTAACAGTTACATTTACCCAATCAGTTGCTTTATCTAATGGCGATGCTCCTGTTTTAGAAGGGCTATAATCTTCTAATTCTGGTAAAACTAAAGGTAAATTTTCATCTAATACATCTTTACCATTTTCTAAATGAATAATTGGAATAGGTTCACCCCAATAACGTTGACGAGCAAATATCCATTCTCTTAAGCGATAATTAATATGCTTACTACCAAGTTTATTTTCTTCTAACCATTCAATCATTTTATTAATTGCATCTTCTTTATTTAATCCATTTAAAAAATCTGAATTTATATGTAATCCATCACCAGTATAGGCTTCTTTAGATATATCGCCACCTTCAATTACTGGAATAATATCAATATTAAATTTTTTAGCAAATTCATAATCTCTTTCATCATGAGCAGGAACAGCCATAATAGCACCTGTACCATAACTAGCTAAAACATAATCAGAAATCCAAATAGGTATTTTTTTATTGTTAACTGGATTAATTGCATAAGCACCTGTAAAAACACCAGTTTTTTCTTTATTTAATTCTGTTCTTTCTAAATCAGATTTAGAAGCACATATCTTTTTATATTTTTCTACCTCTTCTTTATTAGTAGATATCTTATCAACCAATTCATGTTCTGGAGCTAAAACACAATAAGTAGCTCCAAATAAAGTATCACATCTTGTTGTAAATACTGTAAATTCATAATCATCAACTTTAAATTTAACGTGAGCTCCTATTGATTTACCAATCCAATTTCTTTGCATTTCTTTAGTTGATTCAGGCCAATCTACTTCATTTAATCCATCTAATAATTTTTCAGCATATTTAGGTATATCGATAACCCATTGTTTCATATTTTTACGAATTACAGGATATCCTCCTCGTTCACTTTTACCGTCTATTACTTCATCATTAGCTAAAACAGTACCTAATTCTGGACACCAATTAACTGGCATATCAATTTGTTTAGCTAATCCATCTTCATATAATCTTGAAAATATCCATTGTGTCCATTTATAATACTCTGGATCACTAGTTGAAACACATCTATCCCAATCAAAAGAAAAACCAATTCTTTTTAATTGTTCAGTAAATGTTTCAATATTTTTATTCGTGAAAATAGCTGGATGATTACCTGTTTGTATCGCATATTGTTCAGCTGGTAATCCAAAAGAATCAAATCCCATTGGATGTAATACATTGTAGCCTTGCATTCGTTTCATACGACAAACTATATCAGTTGCTGTATAACCTTCTGGATGACCTGCATGTAATCCAACTCCAGATGGATATGGGAACATGTCCAAAGCATAAAATTTTGGTTTACTAAAATCCCAAATATCCGTTTTAAAAGTATTATTATCTTCCCAATACTTACGCCATTTTCTTTCAATATAATCTGTATTCATTATTTACACTCCTTTTTTAAATAATTACCAATAAAGCTATAAAATATAAAAATTAGAGGTATTAAAACAATTAATCCAACTAATAATTGTAATATTAAATTTTCAACTAAAAATGTAGTAGCAAAAGCAATACTAATAATTAATGAATTAGTTAATCCTAAAATATTAGTAAATTTTTTCATATTTATTTTATTTACATTTATTTTATACCTATTAACAAAATACATAACTTGATTACTTTTTTTAAATTTTTCATACCTTTTAGTTTGTAATATTACTGTAAATAAATAAAACAAATAAACAATTAAAAATGATATAACAAATCCTAACAACATAAAATACCTCCAAACTATTTATTATTATATTATAAAATTAAATAATAATCAAGAAAAAATACATTAGACAGTACTAATGTATTCTAATAATCTTAAGAATAATTTAATAAATTTTTTATCTAATTTGTATTTACTTAATTTTCTTATAGCAATTCTTTTTTTCTTAATTGGTAAATCACTAAATATGATTGAATCTATTTTTTCTTTTAATAAAGTTTCTATTTGTAAATCATCTAATATACCAGCAATATCATCATTAATTAATCTAGTAGGATCAAATTCAATATCTTTACCTTTACAATTTACTGTTAATTGACTTATAGATTTTACATTATTAATTTCCACTACAAAATCAGGACCTGATACGTATGATTTACAATCAATTTGCTCTCTATTTTCATATACAATAACATCAGTTGCTTTTTTAGCATTTCTAAATATTAATTTATAATTACGATATTCAGGAACTATACCACTTTTTCCCTCTAAAGCTCTAATTATAACTGTATAATTACTTGGCATGTAATTATATTCTATCTTAGTTAATAAATAAAATCCTTTTTGATATAAACTAGATATTCCATCATCTTCATATAATAAATATTCATTACTTATACCAGGGAAAAAATGTATTTCCATATTTTTAGGAGGAGTTGTATCGTTTAAATTTTCATTTGAACCTAATGGGATAATACTACCGGCTTTAGCAAATACAGGATAATTTTGATCTTTATAGAAAGTAACATAATTATTATTTCCTGGATATTTTTGACCAGTAAAGAAATCATACCAAATACCTTCTGGCATATAAAATCTATGAACAACTCTATTCATTACGTAATCTTTTTTCTTTGTTATTGGGCAAACAAATAATTGACTACCAAAATAATATTCATCACTATATAATAAATCATCATACATTTCTTTAGCAACATAATAAATTGGTTTAATTAAAGGTATACCTTCTTTAGAATATTTATAAGCTTCACTATATAAATAAGGTAACATTTTATGTCTTAGTTGTAGATAATCTCTTACTATACCTAATGTTTTAACACTCCAACGCCAAGGCTCTCTTTTATAATATTTACCACAATCAGCACCAAATTTAAATATCGGAGAAAATACACCTAATTGAACATATCTTGTATATAATTCATTATCTTCAACACCTTTAAAATAACCGCCTATATCATGGCTATAAAAACTAACACCTATATTAGTAGCAGCACTATTAAATTTAGGAATTTGTTTTAAAGATTCCCAACTAACTTTTGTTTTACCTGAATATAATACAGGATAACGATGTTGAGCTAATTCAGAACTATAAGATAACATCATAGGTCTTCTTTTATAATTTCTATTCATATCATAAAATTGATAATGTTTAAGTAATAAATCTTGTTCAACGTTTTTTTTATCATAATGGTCTAACCAATAAAAATCAACGCCTAATGCATCTAATGGATGAATATATAATTTTAAATAAACATCAATCCATTTAGGATCTAATACGTTATAAGGTATTACACCGTTTTCATCAACACTTAAATATTTTTTAGCTTGTTCAAAATACTCATCAATATCATAAAAACCTTCAGTAGGATTAATATTTAATCCTACTCTTATACCTTGATTATGTAAATAAGATATCATTTCATATGGAGCTTTAAACAAGTCTTTATTAAATGTAAATCCTGTTTTTAAATGTTCTTTATTTTTATAAGTTCTAATATGCCAGTCTTTATCTAACAAAATAACTGAAATAGGAATTTGGTATTTATTAAAATTATCAACCAATTCTTTTAATGAAGAATCATTATAATCATTATTTCTGCTCCACCAATTTCCTAAAGCAAATCTTGGTATTAAAGCAGGAAATCCTGTTAAAGTATAATAATCTTTTAAACATAAATCAAAATCATTCAAATAAACAAATAGATATATATCTATTCCATCATTATTATTATCTTTTATTGTTCCATCTTCACAAATTATTTTTCCTTTTGAATCATCTATTGAAACAAATCCATCTAAAGAATATAAACTTTTAATATTTTCTATTTTACCTTTTTCAATCAAAACAGGTGTTTCGTAATTTTTAGCTTCAACATGTTTATAATACCAAATTTTATCAGTATTTAATATTTCAACTTTGAAGTTATTATTATTTGTTATTTTCTTTTCTTTTTCGTAATATATTCTAAAATAAGGAGTAATAATTTCTAAATAGTTTTTATCTTGTTTAATTTGAAAATCTACTTTAGGAAAGTTTCTATTTCTAACTAATAAAGTTGGTTCATCAGAAAATGTACCACTTTCACTATATTGAATTCTAATTAATCTATCAGATAAAACTGTAAATCTATATTTATTTCCTTGTAACACACTATTAGGATTAGGTTTTATTTTATCATAATCAATTTTAAAATGTTCACCTAAATCATACATATATACCCCTCCTTATATTTCTTCTATTTTCATAAAATTAGTATATTTTATTTTTTTAAATGGATAGCCACCTGTAATAACAATATTATCCTTTTCTTTTAGTTGTAATACATCTTTAGCTAATTTTTTACTTTTTTCAATAATTGAATCTAAATTTTGTAAATCATCAATTAATATTGGATATACACCAAAATTTAAGGCTAAAGATTTAGTTGTTAATTCATTAGGACTAGGAGCTATAATTGGACAAATTGGTCTAAATCTACTTATTTTTTTAGCAGTATAACCACTCATAGTTGGCGTAAATATTGCTTTACAATTTAATCTTAAAGCACATCCAGCTACACTGTATGCTAAAGAACCAGTGGCATCTCTTTTCTCAGTTTTTATAGCTTTTTCTAACATATATTCATAGTCAATATCTTGTTCAACTGCTTTTAATATATTTTCTAATAATTTTAATGTTTCAATTGGTTTTTTACCAATTGTTGTTTCATCAGATAGCATAATAGAATCTGTTCCATCTAAAACAGCATTAGCTATATCTGATACTTCTGCTCTAGTAGGATAATCAAAACTATTAACACTTGATAATAAATCTGTTGCTATAATGCTAATAATCCCATTAGCATGACATTTTGATATAATTCTTTTTTGAATACCAGGAATTTTTTCTAAAGGTACTTCTACTCCTAAATCTTTTCTATCGATTATAATTCCATCACTAACTTTTATTATATTATCTATATCATCAATAGCAAAATTATTTTCTATTTTAGATATTATTTGCAAATGATCATTTCCAATATTTATTAACAAATCATTTACTTCTAATACATCTTCAGAACTTGAAATAAATGAAAGCGCTAAAAAATCTACATCATTATCATTGGCAAATTTTATTATTTCTTTATCTTGAAATGATAAATATTCACAACTTAATTTTACATTTGGTATTCTTAATGTTTTATTATCTTTTATTTCTCCTTCTTTTAAAACTTTACAAAGTAAACAATCATCATATTTTTCTAAAACTTTTAATTCAATTATTCCATCAATAATCAATTTAGAATTTAATGGTACATCATCAATTAGATTCTTATAATCTACACTAAATTTAGTGCAATCACCTAAAACATTATCTCTATAAATTCTTATTTTATCATCTTTTTTCAAATAAGCACTACCATTTAAAATATGATTTATTTTAATAGTTGGTCCTTTTATATCCAATATAATAGCTACATGAGATTTTAACTCTATATTTAATTCATTTATAATTTTAATAATTCCTCGACAAAAAGTAGGTGTTGAATAACTCATATTTATTCTAAAAGCATCAACACCATTTTCAATCATTTGTTTTAATATATCTTTATTAGCAGTTGCAGGTCCTACTGTTGCAACAATTTTAGTTTTATTCATTTTATCCCTTCTATTCTTATAATAATTATAAATTAAATATTATTTTTAGTCAAGAAAAAAAGGAAACTATATCATTTCAATTTTCATGAAATTAGTTTTTCCTTTTTTATTTTCATCATAAAGTCCACCAGTTATTAAGATAATATCATTTTTTTCTAAATTCATAAATTTCTTTGCCTTTATTTTGGCATCCTTAACTACTTCATCTGTTGATTCAAATAAATCAGTTACAACTGGATAAACTCCAAAATTTAAAGCTAAAGATCTTGCTACATTTTCAGTAGGACAAGTTGCTAAAACAAGACAATTAGGTCTTAAATTACTAACTAATGAAGCTGTTTCACCACTTATAGTGGTAGCAACTATTAATTTTACATCTAATAAATTTACAGTTTCAACTACATTAGTAGCGATAATCCCCTCTATTGTTCTATTAACATAATTTGTATTAATTGTGCTATCTAAGTGTTTTTCAATATTTTCACATATTTTTGCCATATATTTTACAGTTTCAATAGGAAATTTTCCCATTGTTGTTTCACCTGATAACATAACTGCATCAGTTCCATTTAAAACAGCATTTGCAACATCTGATACTTCTGCTCTAGTTGGACGCATATTTTTCTTCATAGATTCTAACATTTCTGTTGCTACTATACAAAATTTTCCATGTCGACGACAACATTCAATTATTTTCTTTTGTAAAATTGGCAAATCTTCCATTGCTGCTTCAACACCCAAATCTCCTCTAGCTACCATTATTCCATCTGCTATATTAGCTATCTCGTCTAAATTTTTAATTCCTGTAGTACTTTCTATTTTAGCAATTATTTTCATATCTTCTCTATTATGTTTTTTTAATATTTCTTTAGCACTTAAAACATCCTCCTTAGTTGATACAAAAGATAAAGCTAAAAAATCTCCTTCATGTTCACAAGCGTATATAATATCTTCTTCATCTTGTTTACTTATAAATGGCATATCTAAATGAACTCCTGGAACACTTAAACTTTTTTTATTTCCTAGAACTCCTCCACTTGTTATTTTACAAGTTATTCCATCATCTTCCTTAGAAATAACTTCCATACTCATTAAACCATTTTCTAGTAAAATAGTATTTCCTACATCAATTGAATCAATTGCACTTGGATGATTTACTGTAAATCTTTTTTCATTGCCTAAAACGTTATCTTTGACAATTCTTATTGTATTTCCTTCAACTAATTTAATTTCATCATTTTCTAACATTCCATTTCTAAATTCAGGACCTTTAGTATCATACAATATCGCCACATTAACACCAGTTATTTCTCTAACTTTTTTTACTGATGCTACAACATTTTGTCTTTCCTCTAATGTAGCATGTGAAAAGTTAATTCTAGCTACATTCATTCCGTTTTTTACCATTTCAGCCATTACATTATAATCACAACTTGCTGGCCCTATGCTACAAATTATTTTTGTTTTTTTCAAATTACATCACTCCCCGACCAAACAATTATATCACATTTTTTTAATTTATTAACTTTTTTGTTGACATATTATTAAAAATTTTATAATTTTTATTTACAGCAATTATAGTTTATAATATAGTGATATTATATTAATAATGGAATCATTATTATGAAAAATACTAGTTTTAATCTTGAACAAAAAATATACAATAAATCTAAATATATAAAATCTTTGATTGTTTTAATAAAATTTATAATTTTTTTCGGAATATTATTTTTTTTTGACATAATATAATATTTCTTTATTATTACAATTATGATATACTTATTATAGTTTAAAAGGAGTAAGATTATGGAAGAATATTTAATGAAAATTGATGGTCAAAATGGAAATGCAATTGCTTATGATAACAAAATAGTGCTTTCAAGAAAAGGATTTAAGGCATTTATGGTACAAGGTTTTGCTGGCGATAGAACTTTTTACTACAAGGATATTACTTCTATCGATTTTAGAAAGCCATCTTTAATTGCTAACGGTTATATAAAAATAATAACATCAGGTATTCAAGATACAAATAATGCAAAAAATAATTTTCTTGGTTCTACTATGGAAGCAGCTAAAGATCCTAATACTGTTATACTTAGAGCTTTTAAAAAAGATACAGCCAATAAAACTGAAGAATTTTATAATTTAATAATGAGAAAAATTGCTGCATCAAAAGAAATCTCTTCTAATAGTAACCATTTTATATCTAATGCAGATGAAATTAAAAAATTCAAGGAATTATTAGATATTGGTGCAATATCAAAAGAAGAATTTGAAAAAAAGAAAAATGAATTATTAAATCTTTAATTAAATAAGATCAATGTTATTTTTTAATATTGATTCTTTCTTTTTGTTTTATATTATCTTCTTTATTAATATTGTTATGGATAATAACACTTCACTTTTCAATATTTTAGATTGCAATTATTCTATTTCTTAATAAATTAAATCTTTTTTATCATTGTTTTTACCATATGATATTTTTAATAATTTTTATCATTTAATTTTTAACAAAGAAAGTTCTTAAATATTTACTTTTGAAAAATTTTTAAATCTTAGTAATCTTTTCAATTTATTAATAGTTATAAAATAGTTTCTCTTAACATTTTTTTACAATTTACACAAAAAAATCAATCTTTTCAGATTGATTTAATTATTAACGTCACATTGATGAGACGATTTTACCTTATGGAGCCTTAACTATACACGTTTACGAAATTAAGACTATAAGATTTGATTAAATCTCTCTGATAAATAAATTATATACT
>CAMLWC010000034.1 GCA_946488855.1 uncultured Mycoplasmatota bacterium | reverse complement strand
GTGGTTTTTACTTCCTACGCTCCGCGTTGGAAGCTTTCTAAAGATTAATAAAAAAGTTAATTAATAAAATAATTAACTTTTCAATAAATATTAAATAATTTAACTATATTTTTTCCACAGTATTATTCATCTAATGATAACGTTACAACTACACTACCACTACCTAAAATATTTTTTAATTGTTGTTTATCAATATTATCTATTTTACCTAATTTAGTAAGACTCCAATTATTAGTATCATAATAGATAACAAAATTATTACCTTGATATAAAATTAAATCACCTGATTCAGTTGTAATATTTTGATCATTTCGTGGTAAAGAAAAATCTAATTGTCCTACTTTTTCCATATTAGCATAATCATTCATATTAATTGTTATATCACTTTCTTTTAATTTTTCAATTAATGCTTGTGTAGATGAATTATCAACTAATGTTGCAGTTAATTCATAATTATTAATTTCTAACTTTATTTTCATATTACTATATTCCTCATTTTCTATATCATTATTTATTTTTTCTTTATCAATCATTTTAAATACGAAAAATCCTAAAATAAATATTAAAACTAAAATAACAATTTTGTTCATAATTATTCACCATAAAATATTTTTAAAAAATGCCCCTATTTCTAGGGGCTCAGGGGGTTTGGTTGGGTCAACTCACGTGATATTGTAGTAAGAGACCCAAGCGTGTTATCCACGCAATTATAATTATAAATAATTAAAATCAATTTGTCAAGGTATTTCACAATATATTAATCTAAACTATCTAACTGTTTTAAAACGTCATAAATATATTGATATTTAGGATCTTTTTTATTCATAAATTCTAAACTATCTTCTTTAGCTTTAACAACCATTTTAAAATCTCTTTTTAAATTAGCTAATTTAAATTGCATATCACCACTTTGTCTCGTACCAAATAAATCACCACTACCTCTTAATTTAAAATCAGCTTCACTTATTTCAAATCCATCATTAGTTTTAGTAAGTATTTTTAATCTTTCTGCTTCTTTATCACTAATCATAATGAAATATGATTGCAAATCATTTCTACCAACTCTTCCTCTTAATTGATGAAGTGCTGATAAACCAAATCGATAACTATCAAATACAACCATAACAGTAGCATTAGGAACATCAACACCAACTTCAATAACAGTTGTACTAATTAGTATTTGAACTTCATTATTTTTAAAGCGTTTCATGACATCTTCTTTTTCTTTATTAGATAATTTACCATGCATAACATCAATCGTATATAATTTGCCAAACGCTAAATTCATTTTATCTTGCAATTTTTTTACGTTTTCTAATGATATTTTCTCACTTTCTTCAATTAAAGGCGCAATAACATATACTTGATGATTAGCTTTTAACTCTTCATACATTTTAGTTAAAACATCTTTAATTTCACTTTCTTTTTTAAGATAACTTATAATTTCTTTTCTACCAGTAGGTTTAGTTTTAATACTAGAAATATCCATATCACCAAATAAAGTAATTGCATATGTTCTTGGTATTGGTGTCGCACTCATATATAAAACATCTGGCATAATACCTTTATTTTTTAAATTACTTCTTTGATTAACTCCAAATCTATGTTGTTCATCAGTAATAACTAAACCTAAATTTTTATACTTAACTTCTTCACTTATTAAAGCATGAGTACCTATTACAACATCAATACTACCATCTAATAATCCACCATATATTTCTCTTTTTTCTTTAGCTTTCAATTTACCTGTTAACAAGCCTACTTTTAAATTAGGTAACAATTTAACTAAATTATTATAATGTTGTCTAGCTAATATTTCAGTAGGTGCCATTAAAGCTCCTTGATATCCACCTAAATAATTAATGTATAAAGCAATAAAAGAAACTATTGTCTTACCGCTTCCAACATCACCTTGTAATAATCGATTCATTCTTTTATTAGAGGTTAAATCATCATATATTTCATCTACTGATTTAATTTGATCAAGAGTTAATTTAAAAGGTAAATTATCAATAAAATCTAATACTTTATTTTTATCTACATTTCTAATTAATCCATCTTGAACTTTTTTAGATTTTAAATAATTCATTTTTAACATAAATAAAAATAATTCTTCATATTTTAATTTATTAATAGCTTTTTTAAGCATTATTTCATTATGAGGATTATGTATTTCTTTAATACAAAAATCTTTACTAGGTAATTCGTATTTATCATTTAAATAACTAGGAACATAATCAATTATATCCTCATCAACCATATTAATTATATTATTTAATTGATTACTATTAATACCTGTAGTAACGTGATAAACTGGTTCTATTTTAGTTTCACTACCCAATAAACCAAATTTTATATCACTACAAACTATAATATTTTTTTTCTTATCATATTTGCCAAATATAATTAATTTAGTCCCAACAACTATTTTATTTTTCAAAAATCCACGATTAAATATAACAACATCAACTAATTTGCCAATATTTAATCTAAACTGCATTTTATCTTTATGATTTCTTAAATAAGTTACAACTGCATTACTTTCTACTACACCATCTAATATAACTTTTTCATCATTTAAATCAGTTCTTTTAATAATAACATAGCGAAATGGATAATAAGTTAATAAATCATAACTATTATTAATTCCTAATCTTCTTAATATATTAGCAGTTTTAGGGCCAATTCCTTTAATATTTTCTAATTCCATATATTTCACCTTTCTTAAATTATACCAAACATATTTTTGTTTGTCTATATTATCTTCTACTAGTTATATTAGCCAAAACTATTGCATTTCCTTTTTAGAATAAAAAAAATTCCTAAAAAAGGAATTAAATTTTTAAATATTTCTTAACAGCTCGCCATGAACCATACATACCAACTAATATTCCAATTACTAATAAAATTAATGAAACTAAATAAGTAAAAGGAAGTGGTACTACTAATTGAATGAAAGGTGAAATAACTTGTCCATTAAATTTAGCATATAAAGCCTCATATCCAACAATAGTTATGATAATTGGTAATATTGAACCTATTATTCCTAAAAATAAACCTTCAAAAATAAATGGTATTTTAATATTAATGTTAGATGCTCCAACTAAACGCATAATTTCAATTTCTCTTTTACGAGAAAATATTGTTATTTTGATTGTATTTGAAATTAAGAATGCTGTAACTAGAACTAAAGCAATAACAACACCATAACTAATTTTTTTAATAACATCAAATGTTGAAATTAAAGGTTCAATCATCCCTTCTCCATACTTAACTGACATAACGCCATCTATTTCTTCTATTTCTTTAGCAACATTTTCAATATTACTTACTTCAGTAACTTTAACATGAAAAGCATCAGACAAAGGATTAGAATCTCTATCATCATACTTTTCTAGAAAACTTGCAAAATCATCACTCTCTTCTTGCATTTCTGAAGATATTTGCATTTTATCTTGGAAAGAAACACTTTCAACACCATTGATTGTTTTTATTTGATCTTCAACATTAGTTATATTTTCTTCTTCTATTTCCCTATCTAAGAATACTACAATAGTCATATCTTGTTCAACCCTATTAGTAAAATTATTTACATTAAATGATAAAATAATAGCTATAGATACAACACACAATGTTATGATGATACAAGCAATACTCGCTAAAGATAAAGAAAAATTACGGAAAACACTTTTAAAAGCATCTCTTATATTACGACCAAAAATTCTAATTGCTCTCATGATTGTATTCTCCTTCCTTATAATCTTTAACAATTCTTCCTGAATCTAATAAAATAACTCTTTTCTTCATTTTATTAACTATTTCAGTATCATGGGTAACCATAATAATAGTAGTACCTAATTTATTAATTTCTTCTAAAACTTTCATAATTTCCATACTAGTATTTTCATCTAAGTTTCCTGTTGGTTCATCACAGATTAATAACTTAGGACCATTTACAATAGCTCTAGCAATAGCAACTCTTTGTTGTTCTCCTCCAGATAATTGATTAGGATAATTCTTAGCTTTATGCTTCAAACCAACTAATTCTAAAGATTTTAAAACTTTGCTGTGGATTTCTGAATTAGGTAATCCAAATATTTCTAAAGCAAAAGCAACATTTTCATAAACTGTTAATTTAGGTAACAATTTAAAATCTTGGAATACTACACCTATTTTTCTTCTTAGTTTGTAAACGTTTCTATTTTTTAATTTACTAACATTTATTCCTCCAATATTAATTGTACCATTAGTTGGTTTTTCTTCACGATACATCATTTTAATTAAAGTTGATTTCCCACATCCAGTTGAACCAATAATAAATACAAATTCACCTTTTTCAATGCTTAAACTTAAATCATAAACGGCAGTAACACCAGTTTTATAAGTTTTATCAACATTTCTAATTCTAATTAATTCCATAACTTCACCTTCCTATTTATTCCCTATAACCTCATATACATCAGAAACCATGATAACAGCTTCTGGGTCTAAACTTAAAATACCTTCTTTTACCGTAAAATATTCTCTTGTCGGAACAACACAATAAATCATTTTAACAACATTACCAGTATATCCTCCACGACCATCTATAACAGTAACACCATGACTTAATTTACTAAGTAAAAACTTTTTAACATCAGTTTCATTAGTAGTAATAACTTTAAATGTTTTTGATGCTGAAATACCAATCATCACCTTATCAATAATTAAACTCATTACATAAACAACAATTATTGAATAAATTACTGTGGAAATGCCAAAAGTTAAATATCCTGCAAGTATTATTAAGGCATTACTAATTATATGACAAATACCAATAGGTTGTTTAAAAAATTTAGAAATAAGCATATTTATAATATCTGTTCCACCAGTTGAATATCCAACTTTATATACTAATCCAGATCCAAATCCTGCAAACAATGCTCCACAAAAAACTAAAACTATTTTTTCAACATTAGCTAAATCAAAATAAGGACACATATAAGAAGTTAACTCTACTAAAATAGGATATATCATCGAACCAATAACAGCTTTTTTAGTAGAATGAAATCCTAAAAATATAAAACTAAATATACCTAAAAAAATATAACTAATGAATAAAAATACAGATGGTTTTATTCCCCAAATACTATTAACAATAACAGATAATCCACTAAAACCAACCGCTATATTATTTGGTAATAAAAATAAGTTAAAAGAAATAGCAAAGATAGTTGCTCCTAATAAAAAAATAGCAAAATCCATTAACCAATTATTTTTTTTGACAACAATTTTCTTTTTCTTCTTAAATAACATACTATCTAATCCCTTTCAAACAACTATTAATGAATAAATCAATATCACCATCTAATACTTTTGATACATTACTAGTTTCAACATTCGTTCTTAAATCTTTAACTAAAGAATAAGGATGCATAACATAATTTCTAATTTGAGAGCCAAAATTTATATCACTTTGTTCACCTTTTAATTCTTTTAATTCCTTTTCTTTTTTCTCCATTTCTAATTGATATAACTTATTTTTTAATACTTCCATAGCCTTTTCTTTATTTTGAATTTGGCTTCTTTCATTTTGACATGTAACAACTATTTTAGTAGGAAGATGGGTAATTCTAACAGCTGAATCTGTTGTATTAACTCCTTGTCCACCACAACCACTACTTCTATATACATCAACTCTGATTTCATTTGGTTTAATTTCAATATCAATATCCTCATTTACAATATAAGGTGTTACATCAACTGAAGCAAAAGAAGTATGTCTTCTAGCATTAGAATCAAATGGCGAAATTCTTACTAATCTATGAACACCTTTTTCATTTTTTAAATATCCAAAAACATTCATTCCATATATAATCATTGAAACACTTTTAATTCCTGCTTCTTCGCCTTTTTGTTCATCAATTATTTCATATTTATAATTATGTTTTTCACACCATCTAGTATACATTCTATATAACATATTAGCCCAGTCACAACTTTCAGTACCACCAGCTCCAGGATGAATTTCTAATACTGCATTATATTTATCATATGGACCATTTAATAAAACAAATATCTCTAAATCATCTAATTCTTTCTTTATATCATCAACTTCAGCAGTAACTAATTCAATAAACTCATTATCATTACAATTTAATAATTCTAAATTAGATTCAACTTTATTTTTTAAATTACTAATTCTTTCAACTATTTTTTTTAAATCATTTACTTCATCAATAATACTAGTTGCTTTATTAGAATCATCCCAAAAATTAGGCTCATTCATTTTATTTTCTAATATTTTTATATTATTTATTTTCTTATCTACTTCAAAGTAACCTCCATAATTCCATTACTTTATCTAGATAAGATTTATATATATCATGCATCATAATCACCTATTATTAATTTTACCATTTTTTTTTAATAATGTAAATTAGATATATTTTGATTTATCAATTTTTTTTACATTATTTTTATTAACTAAATAAACTTCACTCGATAATTCCATAAAAGGAATATCAGCTAAAGAATCAGTATAAAACTTATTTATCTTTTTATTTTTAAACTTATTTTTATAAGCAATAACTTTATTTTTATTAAAACATATAAAATTAACTTTTTTATTTTTTAAATCAAAATCAGTACAAATAATATTTTTAACTTTCAATTCATCTTTAATATAATTAATTAAAAAATTAGGACAACCAGTTATTATTAAATCATCTTCCTTCAACATTTCTAGAAATTGTTGTTTTAATTTTTTATGATTTAATTTCCAAAATTCTTCTATTAATTCATCATAATTTAAATTATAATGTTTGAAAAAAGAATTTATTATTATTTCACATGTTTGATATATTTTTTCAATTTTTAATAAATTTAACTTGTATTCAATTAATCTAAATAAAACTAAAGGGAAAAATTTAATTAACCATATATCTTTTTTTAAAGCGAATATAAAAAAATCAAATATACTTTCACCATCATATATTGTATTATCAAAATCATAAGCATTCATTTATATCACCAATATTATATTTTACTATAAAATCAAAATAAAAAGAAGATTATTTCTTCTTTATTATAAAATATTTACAGTCATAAGCACAATTATCTTTAATATAATCTTCTATTTTACTATAATCGTTTATGTTATTAAATAACTCATTATCTTTATTACAAAATCCTTTTAATCTTAATTTATTATAAGCCCAATCACCTAATATATAATCATAATCTTTGAAATAATCAGTATATCTATTAGTTAATTCAGTTAAATCAAAACCATTTTTATACTCTTTTTCTAATACATATTCTGTTTCATCTAAAATAATTTTTTTCAAGTTAGTACTCCTTTCCAAAAGCTGAAGATATTTCTTTATATTTAGATAAACTTGAACCTCCATTCCAAGTAATAAAACCTCCAGTTAAACCAGCATCATATAATCCTTGTATTTCCTTAGAAACCATATCTGCATCATATGTAACTTTTGGTGATTTAATAGCGTCATAAGCTTGAATCCAAGTTCTTACAATAGCAGGAGTGGGTATTTCACTTTGTCTAGCCATAACAAATTCATTACCCCATAAATATAATAAGTCATAAGGTATTGTCCAAACAGGTTCTTTAAATCCATATTCATATGTACCAAAATGATCAGGATATGGCATACCACTTATAACGTCAGCAACATTACTTATAGCAGGCCAATATTGACCATAAGGAGTTACATAAGTATGCGCTGATTCACCAAAAACATCAATAGAAACATAAGCGTTATATTTATGAATTTCATCACAAGCATACATAACAAATCTCTGTATAGCTTGTGCTTTAGTTTCGTTGTAAGTATTATTATAATTTATTTTACCTTCTTTTTCTAAAGATTGTACTCGATCAGGAAATCTAACATAATCAAATTGTATTTCATTAAATCCCATCTCTTTAACTGATTCGATAGCTAAACTAACATTAAATTCCCAAACATCTCTATTAAATCCACTTGGCCAGTAAGATCCATCATGATTATATGATTTACCAGTAGCCGTATCTAAAATAGTATCTTCAGGATGATCTTTTGAATAATAACTATCTTTAAATACAGTAATTCTTCCAATAACATATAATCCTGCATCTTTAATCTTTTGTATTGCTTTTTTATAATCATCATAACTATTAATAGCTTTTTCATAATTAGTTATTGAATATTCTTTCATCGCATTAGCAGGATAAGCAGGGGCAGTATTATCTTTAATATCAACTACAATAGCATTAATACCTGATTCTTTAGCCAATTTAATATATTCGTCAACATTACTAACAACACCAGCATTCATATATAAACTTCTTACTTCACTAGGCATTACATTATTTTCAAATTTAGGTTTTTCATAAGGATAATAATCTAGACTTCCAGCATCACCACCACCCCAAGAATCACCTCTTTTTTTATGAATTTGATAACTTTCTTCTTCATCATAGTTTTTTAATGAATCTTCTTCATTGTTAACTAAATATTTTCCATATACATATCCTTCTTGATCATTATATTTAACCTTATATACATCAACACTACCATCTTCATTTAAATTGTTATAACCTAATATTTGTATCTTTTCTCCTTTTTTTATTAAACCTTTAATGCTTATACTATCTACATCTTCATATAAAGTTAAAGAACTTCTTACATACATTTCTTTTTCTTTTACAACATCTTTTTCTTCTTTAACCAAATCTTCAACCAAAATGTAATACTCATTTTTATTATAACTTACTTTATAATATTCTTGATTATTATTAACTATTTTATCGCCATTAACAATAACTTCTGTACCCCTTTTTAATTGTTCAACTTCATTGTAATTTAAATCATATAAAGGAACAGTTAAAGTATTAGAAGCAACAAACATCTTATCACTAGTTATTAAACTTCCCACACCTTTAAATAAATTAATTATAAGCGTAAAGCAAACGAAAGAAACTAAAGCAGTAACAATTAAAAAAATTATTACTCTTCCAATCCTTATTTTCCTCATACTATCACATCCTGTAATTAGTATACCACAACTAGTATTTTTATACAATCAAATTAACTAATTGGGAGTGTTATTGCTGGAGAATTTTGTAAACCATTTAAATAATAATTAGGAACAGTTCCTTGAATTAATTTTAACGCAACAGGAATTGAAGTGTCAATTGTTATTTTATCTGTCACAAAAGGTAAAATTAATTGTTCTGATAACTCTAAAACAATATTTACTTCAATCAAAGCATTATTTATACCATAATCTTTTACATTAGTATTAACATAACTTACAATATCACCAACTAAACTAAATCTAACTGGTATTTTAGGACCAATATTAGCCAAAAAAGAATTACCAAATATCACACCACTTGGTATTTCATAAATAATACCTTGTCTTAATTTGTCAGTATTATAATCAATTAAAGCATCAGTGTTTAAATTTAGTAATTCTATTTTACCTTGTTCTAAATACTTTAAATTAGTTTGAATTAAAGTAGTTGTATTAGTTAAAACTTGATTTACGATAATAGGATTAAAATCAATTGATTTTATTTCATTTTCCTCTTTAGTTATTATAAATAATTCATCAACATTAATATCATTAAAATTTTTATTAATAGCATCATTAATTATAATGCTAGCTAATTTTCTAGCTTCCATATTAGCATAATCTAATAAAACAGGATTAATTTTTAAATTAATGAATCTAAAAGCTAAAAAAATAGATATTATTAATAAAATAAAAATTAAGATACTATTTTTAAATTTAATTCTTTTCTTTAATCTAATTCTTCTCATAATATCCCTCATTATATTTTATTAATTTAGATAATTAATATTGCACATGATTAAATTGAAAAAGGAAAAAAATATCAGAAATGATTCTGATATTAAATATATACACTAGTTTTTTTCTTCATATTATATTCTTTTAAAGAATTGTATTTTGAAACTAAAACTATTTTATTTTCTTTTAAACTTTTTGGTACATCAATAATTCTTTGGTTACTAGAACCTTTAAAATATAAATCTAAACTTCTTTCTTTTAAAACAAATGGACCATCTACTAAAACATCAATATATTTTAATAATTCTAACATTTTAGCATCTTTGATTAAATCTTCATATAAAAATCCTGTATAACACCAAACATTTAAATTTTTATCTTTACAATGTTTAGCTATCAAAGCACAAGCATCAACTTGATAAAATGGATCCCCTCCTGATAATGTTATTCCATCTTGATAAGAATAACTATCTATTTCTTTAATAACAGAATCAACATCAACTAAATATCCATCTTCAAATGACCAAGTTTCAGGATTATGACATCCTTTACAGTGATGTGAACATCCTTGAGTCCATATAACTGTTCTAATTCCTTCACCATCAACAATACTATCTGGTTGTAAAGAAGCTGCTAATCTAATTTTCATTATAAAGCTTTTTCTAAATCTTTTGTACCATGTTTAACACGATCACGTTCTTCAGCTCTTTTACCATCGTTAAATCTATCTACAGTTCCTACTAAATAACCTGTAATTCTTCTAATTCTTTCAAATTTAACGCCTTCCCCTACTTTTTTTTCTTCTTTCATTTTAAATCCTCCTATCTTCCATAATTCATTGAAACATTTTTAACTGTTTCTATACTTACACCTTCACAGTCATGTCTACCACAACCTGGGCACACATCACCAATTACTCCTGTATAACCACATACTGGATCTCTATCTACTGGATGATTAATTGCTCCATAACCGATTCCCTCTTTATGCATTATACGAACTATTTTTTCAAATGCTTCTAAGTTATTAACTGTATCACCATCTAATTCAACATATGTAATATGTCCAGCATTAGTTAATGCATGATATGGTGCTTCAATATGTATTTTTTCAGCGGCTGTTATTTTATAATAAACCGGTACATGGAATGAGTTAGTATAGTATTCTCTATCAGTAACTCCTTTGATTTTTCCATATATTGCTCTATCAATATTAGTAAATCTACCTGATAATCCTTCAGCTGGAGTTGCTAATAAAGTGAAATTTAAATTATATTTACTAGCATATTCATCACATTTTTTACGCATAAATGAAATAATTTCATAACCTAATTTACGAGCTTCTTCATCTTCACCATGATGTTTACCTATTAAAGCTTTTAAACATTCAGCTAAACCGATAAATCCAATTGATAAAGTCCCGTGTTTATATATTTTTCTTAAACGATCATTTGGTTTTAATTTTTCTGAATCTATCCATACACCACTACCTAGTAAGAATGGGAAATTATATGGTCTTTTAGTACATTGAAAATCAAATCTTTCTAATAATTGATCTCTAACTAAATCCATTTTTTCTTCTAATTCTGCATAAAATGCTTTTAAATCAACTTTTTCGCCATTTACAATGCCGTGTTTAATCCCTAAACGAGGTAAATTAATTGTTGTAAATGATAAATTACCACGACCTGGTGTAACTGCTTTATCAGGATCTACTACATTACCCATAACCCTTGTACGGCATCCCATATAAGCAACTTCAGTATTGTAATCACCTTTATAAAATTGTTTATTAAATGGTGCATCCATAAATGAGAAATTAGGGAATAATCTTTTAGCTGATACTTTGCAAGCTAACTTAAATAAATCATAATTAGGATCACCTGGATTTAAATTAGTTCCTTCTTTTACTTTAAAGATTGATATAGGGAATATTGGAGTTTCACCTTTACCTAATCCTGCATCAGTTGCTAATAAATAATTTTCCATAACCATTCTACCTTCAGCAGAAGTATCAGTACCAAAATTTATAGAAGAAAATGGTACTTGAGCACCTGCTCTTGAATGCATTGTATTTAAATTATGAATAAAAGCTTCCATAGCTTGATAAGTTATTCTATCTGTTTTAGCTAATGCTTTATCATAAGCCATACTTAATAATCTTTCAACTTCAGTTGATTCTTTAGCAAAATGATAAAAATCTTTTATATCAAATTCAATACTATCTAATTTATCAATTTCTTTAGCAATACTATTCATATTAATAAATTTAGCAAAATCAGTAAAATCTAATAAATCAGCTATTGTTTGTTTAAATTGTTTCTTAAATGTATTAAGTACACCTGGAGCCATATAATAATCAAATGCTGGAATACTTTGACCACCATGTTGATCATTTTGATTTGATTGAATAGCAATAGCTGCTAATGCACCATAAGACATAATATCTTTAGGAGCTCTTAAATGACCATGTCCAGTTGAAAAACCATTTTTAAATAATTTATTCAAATCAATTTGTGTACATGTAGTTGTACCCATTGGATAAAAATCCATATCATGAACATGAATATCACCACTATCATGAGCTTCACTAAATTTATATTTCATTAAATAAGATTTACAAAATTCTTTTGATACAGTACTACCATATTGTAACATTGTACCCATAGCAGTATCTCCATCAACATTAGCATTTTCTCTTTTAGCATTTTCTTCACTAGCTGATTTTAATCCTAAGCCTTCAATAGCCTTTAAAAATTTATGTAATTGTTTTTCATCAGAAAACATTTTACGAGATATATTTCTTCTTTCTCTATATTCTGAAAAACTTTCAAAAACTTCTTGATATCCTTTTTTTTGAAGTTCATCTTCAATCATATCTTGAATAGTTTCAATCTTAATTTTATCTTCATCTTTATATTCTTTTTCAATTCTTTTTAAAACACCTTCATAAACTTTGTTAACATCTTTTGTTGTATATTTTATCTCATCGCCTGTTTCTTCATCAAACTCATTAACACTATCAAATCCTTTTTTAATAGCTAAAGCGATTTTTGAACCATTAAAATCTACTTTTTTGCCATTTCTTTTTACAACTTGTAAAGTTGCTAATTTTTCTTCAACATCTATCATAATTAACCTCCTACATTCTAAAATAATTATAACTACATAAATAATAAAAGTCAATCAAAAATGATAAATTTTAAAAAAATAAAATTACTAAAAATTTACTTTTTAAAAAATTCTTTTATATTCAATATTTAAAAAAACCTTTGGCCGGTTGTGAAAACGACCAATTTTTTATACAATAAAATGTAAACAA
>CAMLWC010000033.1 GCA_946488855.1 uncultured Mycoplasmatota bacterium | reverse complement strand
AAATAAGTACAAACGAAGCAATACACACCTTGCCGAAGAAATGGGCAAGGTGAGGGTTAAGGTGTGGGTGTAGGAATATACGTATTTTTAACGCTTGGAATATGAACAACAATGGTAACGCCAACAACTATTCCGATTCCAACACGAATTTTCTTCCCCCAGTTATAGTAATCAAATCAGATGTAGAAATAATAGGTGGAACTGGTACTTGGAGTAATCCATATCAAATATAAATATTACTAAATTAGAATATACTTTGTTAGATTTAAAGCAAGGTATATTTTTTAATAATTTTATTAAAAAAATGTTTATTTTTATAAACAATATGATATAATATTAATGGCTTTTTTAAACCGCTTACATTCGGGGATTGCTATTAAATAGAAAATGTAAATATACACAGATATGGATTTTTATGCCGAGTGCTTAATAATAAGTGGTGTAATTTTGAAATATCTCGAAGTAATAACAAAAGGAGGAATTGAATAATGGCAGTTGTGTCAATGAGTTATTTACTTGAAGCTGGTGTTCATTTTGGACATCAAACTAAAAGATGGAATCCTAAAATGAAGGAATACATCTATACTTCTAGAGATGAAATCTATATTATCGATTTACAAAAAACAGCTAAAAAAATCGATGAAGCTTATACAGCTTTAAAAGAAATAGTTGCTAATGGTGGTAAAGTTTTATTTGTTGGTACTAGAAAACAAGCTCAAGAAGCTATTAAAGAAGAAGCAATTAGATCAAATTCTTATTATGTAACTGAAAGATGGTTAGGGGGAACTTTAACTAATTTCAAAACTATTAGAAGAAGAATTAGAAGATTAGAAGAAATCGAAAAAATGGAAGCTGATGGAACATTTGATTTATTACCTAAAAAAGAAGTTATTGGATTAAAGAAAGAATATGCTAAATTAGATAACTTATTATGTGGTATTAGAGAAATGAATAAATTACCTCAAGCTTTATATATCGTAGATCCTTCTAAAGAAGAAATTGCTATAAGAGAAGCAAGAAAATTAAATATTCCTGTATTTGGAATAGTTGATACTAATTGTGATCCTGATATGGTTGATTATGTAATACCTGCTAATGATGATGCTATTAGAGCTGTAAAATTAATTACAAGTGTTATGGCCAATGCAATTATCGAAGCTAATGGTGGAGAAATAATCGATTATGCTAGTGATAAAAAAGAAGAAAATGCTACTGAAGTTATGCAAAAAGCTTTAGAAACAGTTAAAAAAAGAGAAGAAAGACCAAAAAAAGAAACTAAACCATTTAAAAAACAATTTAATAAAAAAGATTTCAAAAAAGAAAAAAAAGAAGTAAAAGTTGAAAAAGAAGTAAAAACTGAAGAAAAAGAAACTAAAAAAGTTGAATTAGATTCTATGACTGTAGCTGAATTAAGAGATTTAGCTAAAGAAAAAGAAATCAAAGGCTATTCAACTATGAAAAAAGCTGAATTATTAGAAGCTTTGAAATAAGGAGAGATAATAATGATAAGTGCTAGTTTAGTTAAAGAATTAAGAGAAGCAACTGGTGCTGGTATGCTTGATTGTAAAAAAGCCTTAGAAGCCACAAATGGTTCTATAAATGAAGCTATCAACTGGTTAAGAGAAAAAGGAATTAGTAAAGCTGCTAAAAAAGCAGATAGAATTGCTGCTGAAGGTTTAGCTGCTACTTTAATAGATGGTAATAAAGCTGTTATTGTTGAAGTTAATTCAGAAACAGATTTTGTTGCTAAAAATGAAGAATTTAAATCATTAGTAGATACTATTTTAAAAGCTATTATCAATAATGATGTTGAAACTAATGAAGATGTTTTAAAATTAAATGTCGATGGAGAAACAATTGAAGAATTAATTGTTAATAAAACAGCTAAAATTGGTGAAAAATTATCTTTTAGAAGATTCAAAAAATTAACTAAAGAAGATAATCAAGTATTTGGTTCATATTTACATATGGGAGGTAAAATTGCTGTATTAGTAACTTTATCTAATACTAGTGAAGAAGTTGCTAAAGATGTTGCTATGCATGCTGCAGCTATGAGACCTACAGTTGTAAGAAGAGATGAATTAGCTAAAGAAGTAGTAGATAATGAAAGAGAAGTTCTTAAAAAACAAGCTATGGAAGAAGGTAAACCTGCTAATATAGCTGAAAAAATGGTTGAAGGTAGATTATTAAAATTTTATCAAGAATCTTGCTTAGAAGAACAAGCTTTCATTAAAGATGATAGTATCAATGTTTTAACTTATGTTAAAAATAATGGTGGTACTATTGATAATATGGTTAGATTCGAAGTTGGCGAAGGAATGGAAAAAAGAGAAGAAGATTTCGCTAGTGAAGTTGCAAAACAAATGGGTGCTTAATAAGCACTCTTTTCTAATAAAAAAATTAAGATTTTTTAGGTCTTAATTTAAAAATGATTAAAATTGTAAGAAATAAAATAATAGCAGTTGGAATAACAATTATTAAGTTATTTATAAAAAATTTAAGTAAAGAAAATGATAATTCCCCATTATAAATTATAGGTATTGTTGTTAATATTTCATTATCTAATTTAATATTTAAAGTACCAATTTGTCCTTTATCAGTAAAATAATCTATTTCTGTTAATCCATCATAATCATATATTAAATTTTCTTTTGTAATAGTATTATTTAAATATTTAGAAATTGTTTTATTAGCTTTAATTTCTAATTTATCTTGTTTACTATTTTTAGTATCTAAAGTTAATAACGTATCATTTTCATTTACAATATTAATATAACTATAATTGTTACCATAATAGTCATAAATCATATAAGCATCAATAAAATTACCACCATTACTTTTAGTACTAGCACCAGTTGTAATTAGTAAGTATTCAACACCATTTATATTAGCTATACTAGACAAACAATAACCTGCTTTATCAGTATAACCTGTTTTAGAACCATAAATGTATTTTCTTTCTAAATTAAATCTATTAGTATATTCTAAAAATGAACTTTTAAATGTTAAACTATTATCACTAGTTATATATTCTAATGAAGTATATATTTTTTTAAATATATCATTTTTTAAAGCATATTTTAGTATGACACTTACATCTTTTACTGTGGAATAATGATTATCTATATCTAATCCAGTTGTATTTACAAAATTTGTATCAGTTAAACCTAAATATGCAGCTTTATCATTCATCAATTTAACAAAATTTTCTTCGCTACCGGCTATATAATAAGCTAAAGTTTTTGCCGCATCTGCTCCTGATGGCAATAATAATCCATATAATAAATCTTCATAAGTTACTTTTTGATTCAATTTAAAACCAGCAATTGCAGCATTGGCTTCAATTAATCCTTCTAATCCATAATAAGGTATTGTAACTGTATCATTAATATCTTTAATATTTTCAATAGCTACTATACCGGTCATTATTTTAGTTAAACTTGCAATATAAGTTTTAGAATCAGCTTCTTTTTCAAATAAAATAGTATCATCATTCATATTGTATAAAATAGCATTTTTAGAATTAATTTCTAAGGCATTAACATTAATTGGTATTAACAAAAATAAAAAAATTATTAAATATTTCATACTTCCTCCACATAAATTTCTTTTATAATTTCATATTTTATATTTAATTTATTCAATTGTTCTTTAGTAATTTTAACAATATAAAAAGGAAATTCGCTAAAATTTTTTTCTACAATAATACTATTATTTAATTGATATTCAATTTGTTTGATATTATTATAATCAATATTTATTTTAATTAGATAACCTTCATTATATTTTTTAGTAATTATACTGTTTTTAGCAGCATTAGAATAAGCCCTAATTAATCCGCCAGCACCTAGTTTAATGCCCCCAAAATATCTTACTACAATGCATAAAACATGATTTAGATTTTCCTTTTTTAAAACATTTAAAATAGGCAGTCCTGCAGTACCAGTTGGTTCACCATCATCATTAGCTTTTTCACTATTATCTAAAATATAAGCATAACAATAATGAGTAGCATCTTTATATTCTTTTTTAACTTTATCTAATAAATTATTTATTTCATTTATATTATCAATATGATAAGTTAAAGCAATAAATTTAGATTTATTAATGATAATTGTATTTATGTTATCTATTACTGAAATCATTTAATCACCAATTTAATTATATCTTATTATTTAAAATAAGTCTAGAATGTGTTAAAATAGTAGGTATGAAAAAGTTTAAAAAAATATATATTGAAATAACTAATATTTGTAATTTAAATTGTACCTTTTGTTCTAAAGATAATCGAAAAAAACAAGAGATGACTTTAAATAATTTTGAACATATTTTAAAACAAATAAATGATTATACTGATTATTTATACTTACATATTAAAGGTGAACCTTTATTACATTCTAATTTAAAAGAAATTTTAAATTTGTGCTTCAAATATAATAAACAAGTTAATATTACAACTAATGGTACTTTATTAAATGAAAAATATAAATTGTTAGATAAAGTTAGACAAATAAATATATCATTACATAGTTTGAATGAAGAAAAATTAGAAAGTGTTTTAAAATGTGGTAATTATTTAAGTAGTAAAGGAGTACAAATTGTTTACAGATTCTGGACAAATGATAATTTGTTAGATAAGGTTTTAGAATATTATAATTATCAAGGAGAAATAACTAATAATTTTAAATTAAAAAATAATATATATTTAAATAGGGATAAAGAATTTACTTGGCCTAGTTTAAATAATAAGTTTATATCTAATAAAGGAACTTGTTATGGATTAAAAACTCATTTGGGAATACTAGTAGATGGAACAGTTGTACCTTGTTGTTTAGATACAGGAGTAATTAATTTAGGTAATGTATTAAAAGAAAATTTTGTTGATATCTTAAATAAAGAAAGAACAAAAAATATTATAACTAATTTTAACAATAATAAATTAGTAGAAGAATTATGTCAAAAATGTGATTTCAGGAGGTGATATAATGATTAAAGAAAAATTATCTTTAGTACCACAAAAACCAGGGTGCTATTTAATGAAAAATAAAGATAATAATATTATATATGTTGGTAAAGCAAAAAAATTAAAGAATAGATTAAGTTCTTATTTTAGAGGAAATCATTTTGGGAAAACTGCTAAATTAGTAAGTGAAATAAAAGATTTTGATTATGTTGTTGTTAATAGTGAAATGGAAGCTTTAATTTTAGAAAATAACTTAATTAAACAATATAATCCTAAATATAATATATTATTGCGTGATGATAAAAGTTATCCTTATATTGAATTAACTAATGATAAAGTACCTAGATTATCAATTGTAAGAAGTATTAATCGAAAAAAGAACACTAATCATTTATATGGACCTTACCCTAATGTTACAGCTGCTAGAAATACTGTTAATTTATTAAATAGAATATATCCATTAAGAAAATGTACAACTTATAATAAGAAACCATGTTTATATTATCATATTAATCAATGTTTAGGTTATTGTACTAATGATGTCGACATAAATAAAATAAATGAAATGAAAAATGAAATAGTTAAATTTTTAAAAGGTGATCATAGTATTGTATCTAATAAAATTAAAGAAGAAATGTTAAAAGAAAGTGAATTAATGCATTATGAAAAAGCTAAAGAATTAAAAGAATTATTAGATTATATTGAATTAGTTTTAACAAAACAACAAGTTGAAATGGGCGATAATGTTGATAGGGATGTATTTGGTTATTATACTGACAAAGGATATTTATCAATAGAAGTATTTTTCATAAGAGGTTCAAAATTAATTGGGAAACATTCTAAAATATTTCCATTAATTGATGAAGTAGCTGATACATTAAATAGTTATATTGCTAAATTTTATGATAAAGACATTATAAAACCAAAAGAAATATTAGTAACTGATAATATTGATATTAGTTTGTTAAGTGAATATTTAAATATTAAAGTTTTTAGTCCAATTAAAGGAGATAAGAAAAAAATAGTCGATATGGCTTGTAATAATGCAAAAATATTATTAAATGAAAAATTCGAATTAATTAAAAAAGATGAAGAAAAAACAAGTATAGCTAATGAAGAATTAAAAAATATATTAAAATTAGATAAACTAGATAGAATTGAAATATTTGATAATTCTAATTTGTTTGGTAATTTCAATGTTTCTGGTATGGTTGTTTATATCGATGGCAAAGAAGCTAAAAACGAATATCGTAAATATAAAATAACTGTGGATAAAAATGATGATTATGGTACAATGAGAGAAGTTATTTACCGTAGATACTTTAGAGTATTAAAAGATAATTTAGATAAACCTGATTTAATTATAGTGGATGGTGGAATAGGTCAGATTAATATTGCTCGTGAAATAATAGAACAACTAAATTTAGATATAATGGTTGTTGGATTAAAAAAAGATGATAAACATGCTACTAGTAAATTATTAGCATTTGATCCAATAATTGAAATAGATATTGATAAAAAATCAAATTTATTTCATTATTTAGAAAGAATGCAAGATGAAGTTCATAACTATACTATTAATTATCATAAACAATTAAGAAGTAAAGGAAGTTTAGAAAGCGTTTTAAGTAATATAGAAGGAATAGGAGAAAAAAGAAGAACTTTATTATTAAAAAAATATAAAAGTTTAACTAAATTAAAAGAACTAAGTTTAGAAGAATTAGAAAGTATTTTGCCAAAAGATGTTGCTTTTAATTTATATCAATATTTAAAAGAATTTGACAAATAAAAATAATTTGTTATTATATTTGCTTGGTGAAGACTATGGAAGATTTACATTTTGAAAATAAAGATAGTTTAGAAAGATATATAAAACGATTAGAATTTATTAACTCTGGTTCAGAAGGATATTGTTATAAAATGCCTAATAAAATAGTTTTAAAGCATTTATGTGGTGTTGCCTACGAACCAAAGACAAAAGAAGAACTATTACAATTTAAGGATATAGTTATTAAAAATTATATTTTTGCTCAAGCTCTAGTTTATATAAAAGATGAAATTATAGGTATTTTAATGCCTTTTGTAGTTGGTAGAACCTTAGAAAATGGCGTATATAGTATTCAAATAAAAACATTAATTAAAGCATTTGATGATTTGGTAGAAGTCACTAAAAAACTATCTAGCTATGGTGTTAATGTGTTTGATGTATGTGACATAAATATGATGTATAATAGAGGAAAATTTTATTTAATAGATACTATTAATTATTATAAAAGTGATGACAAAGAAGAATTGATTTTTAAAGAAAATATGTTTCGAATTTTTGTAAATATTTATAAGGAATTGTTTACTAGAAAGGTAATAAAATTTCTTAAAACAATTCCTGAAACAAAAAATTTTGAAAAAGATATTGATTTGATGATGAATCCAAGTATAATATTTCAAATTTTACAAACAAAATTAAATGAATATTTTGATTGTGAAATTAAAACTGTAGCAGAAGCTAGTAAAAAATTAAAATACTAGTTTTTTTATTTTTTGTTTGTTATAATAAATATATGTCCACGTAGTTCAATGGATAGAATATTCCCCTCCGAAGGGAAAGATTGTAGGTTCAACTCCTAACGTGGACACCATATATTAAGGAGGTTTTATGATAACGCTAGAAGATTTTAATAAAATTGATATGAGAGTAGGGACTATTATTGAAGCAAGCATTAATAAAAAAACTAAAATACCAGCTTATAAAATGAAAATAGATTTTGGTCCTTTAGGAATTAAGAATTCTTCTGCTCAAATTACTGATTTGTACAAACCAGAAGATTTAATAAATAAGCAAGTTATAGCTGTTTTTAATCTGCCACCTTTAAGAGTTTCAGAAGTTAAAAGTGAAGTAAGAATATTAGGTGCATTAGAAGAAAATGGTGTAGTATTACTTAATTTAGATCAAAAGGTTAGTAATGGTAGTAAAATTTTTTAAAAATTAAAATATATTCTTGACAAGTATTAGTAATATATGCTATATTATTAATGCACTTGGGGAATTAGCTCAGCTGGCTAGAGCATCTGCCTTGCACGCAGGGGGTCAGGGGTTCGAATCCCCTATTCTCCACCAAGTTTAAATATTACGACTTTTATAGTCGTTTTTTTAATATCTATGATATAATAATTAAAGGTGAAAATTATGGAAAAGATAATATTAGTTGATGGTAATAATCTATTATTTAGAAGTTATTATGCTACTGCCTATAATGGTAATTTTATGAAAAATAGTAAAGGATTTCCTACTAATGCTTTATTTGGTTTTGCTAATATGATGAATAAAATAATCGAAGAAGAAAAACCTACTTATATAATGGTAGCTTTTGATAAAGGTAAAACGTTTAGACATGATAAATATGATTTTTATAAGCAAGGAAGAATAGAAACACCTAATGAATTAAAACTACAATTTCCTAAAGCTAAAGAATTATTAAATGCAATGGGAATTAAATATTACGAAATTGATAATTATGAAGCTGATGATATAATTGGAACATTTGCCGAATATTGTAATAAAGATCCAAATTTTATAGGTACAATAATTAGTAGTGACAAGGATTTATTACAATTAATAAGTAATGATATTGATATTAAACTATTAAAACAAAAAGATTATTTAAGATATAATGAAAATACATTTACGAAAGAGTATGGAATTAAACCAATTAATATTATCGATTTAAAAGCCTTAATGGGTGATGCTTCAGATAATATTCCTGGTGTTAAAGGAATAGGAGAGAAGACAGCTTTAAAATTATTACAAGAATATAAAACATTAGACGGCATATATGATCATATTGATGAAATAAAGGGTAAAACAAAAGAAAAGTTAGAAATAGATAAAGATAATGCATATATGAGTTATGAAATTGCTACTATCTATAAAAATGTACCAATTGATATTAATATTGATGAATTAAAATATTTAGGTAGTACTGATAAATTAAATAGTATTTATGAAGAATTAGAATTTTTCTCATTTTTGAAAAAATCAAAGAAAAAAGAAGAAAATATTAATATAACTATTATTGATGATGTAAGTAAAATAAAAATTGATAAAGAATGTGCAATTTATATAGAATTAGATGGCACAAATTATCATAATTCTAATATTATAGGTATAGGAATATATAATAAAGATGTTGCTTATTATATAAATAACATAACAAATTTAGATTTTTTAAATGGTTTAGATATATTTACATATGATTTGAAAAAACTTTACGTTTCTTTAAAATATAAAAATATTAAGATGCCCGATATAAAAAATGATTTAATGATTGCTTCTGCTTTATTAGAATATAACACTAAAGAAGATATTGCTTATTTAGCTAATCAATTTAATTATAATATTCCTTTTTATGAAAGTATTTTAAAACAAGATGATATATCTAAAATAGTTGTAAATAAAGCTAAATTTATTTATGAAATAAAAGATGAATTATTAAATAAAATAAAAGAAGAAAATATGGAAGAATTATATAATGAGATAGAAATTCCTCTAACTTATGTTTTAGGTGATATGGAATATGATGGCGTAATAGTTGATAAAGATATTTTAAATGAAATGGGAAATGAAATTAAAATTAAGTTAGAAATATTAAGCAAAGATATTTATAATTTAGCTGGAACTTCATTTAATATATCATCCCCACAACAATTAGGTGAAATATTATTCGAAAGATTAAATTTACCTCATGGTAAAAAAGGTAAAACAGGATATTCTACTGCTGTTGATGTTTTAAATAAATTAGTTAATAAACATCCAATAATTGAAAAAATATTAGAATATCGTATGTTAAATAAATTATATACGACTTATGTTGAAGGATTAATTAATACAATTAAGGATGGTAAAATTCATACAATTTATACTCAAACATTAACAAGAACAGGTAGGTTATCTAGTATTGAACCTAATTTACAAAATATTCCAATTAGAACAGAATATGGTAGATTAATAAGAAAAGCTTTTATACCATCACCTAATTCAGTTATTATAAGTGGTGATTATTCACAAATTGAATTACGCATTTTAGCTCATATGGCCAATGTTCCAGCTTTAATTGATGCTTTTAATCATAATTTAGATATCCATAGTAAAACAGCTTCTGATATTTTTAAAACTGATGTAGTGACTAAAGAAATGCGTAGAATAGCTAAAGCAGTTAATTTTGGTATTATTTATGGTATCAGTAGTTTTGGATTATCAGAAAATTTAAATATAACTACTAAAGAAGCAAAACAATTTATCGATGAATATTTAAAAACATATCCTGGTATTAAAGAATATATGGATAGTACAATTAAAAATGCGTATGAATGCGGCTATGCAAAAACGTTATTTAATAGAAAAAGAAATATTGATGAATTAAAAAATACTAATTATATGATTAGGCAATCAGGTGAAAGAATGGCTTTAAATACACCAATTCAAGGAACTAGTGCCGATATAATTAAAAAAGCAATGGTTTTAATTCATAAAAAATTAAAAGAAAATAATTTAAAATCTAAATTAATTATTCAAGTTCATGATGAATTAGTGTTTGATTGTTTGAAAGAAGAACAAGAACAAGTTACTAAAATCATGAAAGATGTTATGGAAAATGTAATTAAATTAAAAGTGCCACTTAAAATTGATGTTGAATATGGAAATAATTGGTACGAAGCGAAATAAGGTGAGAATTATGAAAATAACAAAAGTATTATTGGTTAGTTCCATAACCAATATCTTTTTATCTATAATTAAAATTTTATTTGGCTTTATTGGTAAATGTAATTCTTTAATAGCTGATGGAATTCATTCTTTAAGTGATTTATCAACTGATGTAGTAGCTATATTTGGTAATTATTTATCGTTAAAACCAGCTGATAAAAAACATCCTTTTGGACATGGTAAAACAGAATATATTACTAGTATGGTAATTGGTATTGTAATTATTATATTAGGCTTAAGCTTAATTTATAATATTTTTAATAAAGAAATAATAATTCCTGATTTGCTAATGATATTGGTAAGTCTATTTACTATTATCTCTAAGTTATTATTATCCAATTATATTTATAAAAAAGGAGTTTTATATTCTAATAATATTTTAATAGCCTCTGGCAAAGAAAGTAGAGCAGATGTGTATAGTTCAATATTTGTTTTATTATCTATTATATTGATGCAATTTTCTAATAAATTAAGTGTTCTAAAATATGCTGATATGTTAAGTACAATAGTTATTGCATTATTTATTATAAAAACAGGATTTAATATATTAAAAGATAATATTGGTATATTATTAGAAGAACAAGTATTAGATAAAAAATATATAAAAGAAATAAAAAATATAATTACATCTTTTGATGAGATAGTCGAAATAAAAGATTTATATGTTTTAAGATATGGACCTTATTATAAATTAGTATCCAATGTTATAATGAAGGATTTATTATTAACTGATGTACATAATGTTATAGATGAAATAGAAGATAAATTAAAACAAAAAGATCCAAAAATAAAATATGTATTTATTCATATGGAACCAATTGACAAATAAAAAAGTAAGTGATAAAATATAACAAAACGAAAAAGGAACTAAGTAATAAATTAATTATTTCAAAGAAAGTTAGTGGTTGATGGAAACTAATAATAATTGTTTATGAAATCTACTCCTTTAGTGAAATGTAAACATTTCCGGGTAAAACCGTTATCTCTTAATTAAGACTATTTTAGGATGGCACCGTATTTTATATACTCCTAATAAAATAGTCTTTTTATTTTTTAGAAAGGAAAGATGTTATGATCGATATTAAATTAATAAGAGAAAATAGTGAATTAGTAAAAGAAAATATTAAGAAAAAATTTCAAGATAAGAAATTAGTAATTGTTGATGAAGTAATTGAACTTGATAAACAATTTAGAGAATGCAAATTAAAAGGCGATAATTTGAGAGCTTTAAAGAATAAAAAAAGTTCTGAAATTGGAATTTTAATGAAAACTGGCAAAAAAGAAGAAGCAAATAAAATCAAAGAGGAAATAAATAATTATGCTAATGAGATGAAAGAATTAGAACAAAAAGAATTAATGTTAGAACAAAAAATCAAAGAAAAAATGATGGTTATTCCTAATATTATTGATGATTCTGTACCTATTGGTAAAGATGATAGTGAAAATGTAGAAATTGAAAAATTTGGTGAACCAATTGTTCCAGATTATGAAATACCATATCATGCTGATATTATGAAAAATGGGTTAGATAAAGAATCATCTGGAAGAACAAGTGGTAATGGTTTTTATTATCTAATAGGTGATATAGCAAGGCTTCATTCTGCTATGCTTTCATATGCAAGAGATTTTATGATTGATAAAGGATTTACATATTGTATCCCACCATTTATGATTAGAAGTGATGTTGTAAATGGAGTTATGTCATTTGAGGAAATGGATGCGATGATGTATAAAATAGAAAATGAAGATTTATATTTGATTGGTACTTCTGAACATTCAATGATTGGAAAATTTAAAAATCAAATGATAAAAGAAAAAGAACTTCCAATTACATTAACTAGTTATTCACCATGCTTTAGAAAAGAAGTTGGTTCTCATGGTATAGAAGAAAGAGGAGTATATCGTGTTCATCAATTTGAAAAACAAGAAATGGTAGTTTTATGTAAACCAGAAGATAGCATGGATTGGTATAATAAAATGTGGTCTTATACAGTTGAATTTTTTAGAAGTTTAGATGTTCCTGTCAGAACTTTGGAATGTTGTTCAGGTGATTTAGCAGATTTAAAAGTTAAATCATGCGATGTTGAGGCATGGAGTCCTAGACAAAAAAAATATTTTGAAGTTGGTTCTTGTTCAACTTTAGGTGATGCTCAAGCAAGAAGATTAGGTATTAGAACTAAAAATGATAAAGAAACTTATTATCTACATACATTAAATAATACAGTATTAGCTACTCCTCGTGGATTAATAGCTGTATTAGAAAATAATTATCAAAAAGATGGTAGTATAAAAATACCTAAAGCATTACAACCATATATGGGTGGTAAAGAAATAATTAAATTGTAATGTAAATTACAATTTTTTATTAATCTTTAGAAAGCTTCCAACGCGGAGCGTAGGAAGTAAAAACCAC
>CAMLWC010000032.1 GCA_946488855.1 uncultured Mycoplasmatota bacterium | reverse complement strand
GATCACCTACTAATGCTATTTCATCACCACATTCTTCATCATCCATTGCAAATTGTCCACTTGGACATAATTTAAATTTATGGTTATTGCTTGTTATTTCTAATTCAGTTAATTTAGTTCCATTATATTTAATCTTATCTATTGTTGCATTTCCTAAATTAACCATTGTTGGTACATCATTTACATCCATATCTGATGTACATATTTTTGTATAACTATTATCCATTTGATATTTTATATCTTCGGTTGCACAATAGTTATTTATTCCCCCTAATATCATTTGAGCCTCAGACTTACCAGCAGATATTCTTGCATCTTCTACTACATCTAATATTATTGGTGTAGCAATAAGAGCTACTATGGCTAGTATAATAATTACTGCCAATAACTCTATTAGCGTAAACGCATTTTTGATTTTTTTCATATTTATTCTCCTCTCACATAGCAAAGACTATTATTATATTTATCTTAAATTAAGTATACATTATTTTTTTATTTTTGTCTAGTGTTAAATTCGGTGTGTGTGGAAAATTTTTTTAAAAATATTAAAAAAAAAAAATTAATTTCTTAATTCTTTTTTAACATTTATGGCAGCAATAGTTGCTTCACCAACTGCAGTTGTTAACTGATATATATCTTTTTTAATTATATCACCACAAGCAAAGATATAATCAATATTTGTTTTCATCTTATTATCAACAATTATATAACCATTATCTTTAGTTATATCACTTAAAAAAGTTGTATTAGGTTCATATCCTATTGAAACAAACATGCCATCAACTTTAAATGAACCTTTATTGGTAACAATTTCGGTTAATATATCATTTTCACTATTAAGTGTTTTGATAACACATTCTAATTGAATATCAATATTTTTTTTATTTTTTATTTTATCAATTAAACTTTCTTCACCATTAAATGCTGAACCTCTTCCTATAATAATTACTTTTTTACATATATCTGATAAATATATTGATTCTTCTAAAGCTGAATTAGAATATCCTACTACCGCAACTACTTTGTCCTTATATAAATTACCATCACATAAGGCACAATAACTTATATTTTTTATATTATTTGTATTTTCCAATTTACGTGCTTTACGACCAATTGCAAGAATAATTTTATTAGCAGATATTTTTTCTATATCTGTAGTTATTATATGATCTTTAATATCTAATACTTTACCATATCTTATTTCAATATTTAAATTATTTATTTGTTCATATATTTTATAAACTAAATCAGGACCACTTATACTTGTATATCCAGGATAATTTTCTATTTTACTTATTTTATTTAATAATCCACCAGGTGCGTCATAATCTAGTAATAATACATTAACATTTGACCTTTTTAAATATATTGCTGCAGTCATCCCTGCTATACCAGAACCGACTATGACACAATCAAAATCGTACTTCATCAACATTCTCCTTATCATTATATTGATTATTAAATACGGTTCCTTTTGATTTAACTAATAACAATATCAAACCAATTATTATTAATGCCATAGACACTATTTGAGCAATTTTAAAATCAAATAACATTAAACTATCTGTTCTTAATCCTTCAATAATATATCTACCTATACCATACCATACTAAATATAATGCTGTTACTTGACCAATTTTACAATATCTTCTTCTTCTAAATAATAATAGTAATACAAAACCAATTAAACACCAAACAGATTCATATAAAAATGTTGGTTGATAATATGTTCCATTTATTTTCATACCTTCAATTATAAAATTAGGTAAATGTAATGATTGTAAAAAACTTAATGTTGTAGCTGGGCCATGAGCTTCACCATTAAAGAAATTACCCCATCTACCAATTGCTTGACCTATTAATAATCCAACTACGATAATATCTAACATTCTAAATGTATTAACATTATATTTTTTAGTATAAATTATTATAACTATTAAACCAAATAATATGCCACCATGAATAGCTAATCCACCTTCCCATATTTTAAAAATATCAATTAAGTGATTACTATAATATTGCCATTCAAAAGCTACATAATATAATCTTGCACCTATTATTCCAAAAATAAGTGTATATAGTATCAAATTGACTATATAATCCTCTGGTATTTTAAATCTCTTAGCTTCTTTTATTATTAATGAGCCACCAATAAACACACCTAATAGTATCATTATTGAATACCAATAAATTTTTATAATTCCTAAATCTAATAAAACTGGATTCATTTTTATCATTCCTCTCTATAATAATTATAACATAATAATATAAAAAGAGAAATATTATTCTGACTTATATTCAAATAATATATCTCTTAATTCCATAGCTCTTTCAAAGTCTAAGTTTTTAGCAGCTTCTTTCATTTCTCTTTCAATATCAATCATTAATTTTTGCTTATCTTTTTTAGATATTTTTTCTTTTTCAATTTCTTTATTATTTGTAACAACTTCTCTTATTTCTTTAATAATAGTTTTAGGTATTATGTTATGTTTAGTATTATATTCCTCTTGAATTTTTCTTCTTCTATTAGTTTCTTTAATAGCTTTATCCATAGATTCACTAATAGTATCAGCATACATAATAACTTTACCATTAGCATTTCTAGCAGCACGACCTATTGTTTGAATTAAACTTCGTTCACTTCTTAAAAATCCTTGTTTATCAGCATCTAATATAGCAACCAAACTTACTTCTGGTATATCTAATCCTTCTCTTAATAAGTTAATACCAACTAAAACATCATATTTACCTTTTCTTAAATCATTAATTATTCTTAATCTTTCTAATGTTTTAACTTCAGTATGTAAATATGCTACTTTAATATCTATTTTCTTTAAATAATTAGTTAATTCTTCTGCCATTCTTATAGTTAGAGTAGTAATTAAAGTTCGTTCATTTTTATTAATTTGATTATTTATTTCATTTACTAAATCATCTATTTGATTTTTTGATTTTCTTACTTCTATAATTGGATCTAAAAGACCTGTCGGTCTAATTATCTGTTCAACAAACTTATAATTTGTTTTTTCCAATTCATAATCTCCAGGTGTTGCTGATACACAAATAACTTGATTTATCTTACTTTCAAATTCATCAAATTTTAAAGGTCTATTATCTAAAGCACTAGGTAATCTAAAACCATAATTAACTAAAACTTCTTTTCTAGCTCTATCGCCATTATACATTCCTCTTACTTGAGGTAAAGTAACATGTGACTCATCAACTACTAATAAAAAATCATTATCAAAAAAATCAATTAATGTAGTAGGGGTAGCACCAGGTTCTTTTAAAGCTATATGTCTAGAATAATTTTCAACACCTCTACAAAACCCTGTTTCTTCTAACATTTCTAAATCATAATTAGTTCTTTCTTGTAATCTTTGATATTCTAATAATTTATTTTCACTTTTAAATTTTTCTAATTGTTGTTCTAGTTCTTCTCTTATATTTTTAATAGCTATCTTTAATTTATCTTCACTAGTTACGAAATGACTAGCAGGGAAGATTGAGATTGATTTTTTATTATTTATTATTTTATTAGTTAATATATCTACTTCTAATATTTTATCTATTTCATCTCCAAAAAATTCTATTCTAATAGCATGACTGTGTTGGTTTATAGGAACTATTTCTAATATATCTCCTCTTACTCGAAATGAACCTCTTTTTAAATCTAAATTGTTTCTTTCATATAACATTTCAACTAATTTTTCTAAAATATCATTTCTTTCAACATTATCTCCTACATTTAAAGTTAACATTTTGTTTTTATATTCATCTTTTTCTCCGATACCATATATACAAGATACAGATGCTACTACTATAACATCTCTTCTATTTAATAAAGATGATGTAGCTGAATGCCTCAATTCATCTATTTCATCATTAATAGAAGCATCTTTTTCAATATATGTATCAGTTTTAGCTACATAAGCTTCTGGTTGATAATAATCGTAATAAGATACAAAATATTCAACCTTATTATTAGGAAATAATTCTTTTAATTCTGCATATAATTGTCCTGCTAAAGTTTTATTATGAGCTAAAACTAAAGTAGGTTTATTAACTTCTTTAATAACATTAGCAATCGTAAAAGTTTTACCTGTTCCAGTAGCACCTAATAAAACTTGATATTTTTTATTTTTATTTATACCATCTACTAATTCTTTTATTGCTTCTGGTTGATCACCACTTGGTTTATATTTAGATACTAATTCAAACATTTATATCACCATTTAATATTATATATCATTTCATAAAAAATAAAAAGGTATTATAATTAATACCTTTATTTTTCAATTTTAAATATAACTTGATATGAATCTTCAAAATCAATTTCTTCAACATCAACATTAAATCCATATTTTTCTAAAGTATTTTCACATTCTCTAATTGTATTTAGAGCTATTCTCATATTAGGAACAGCTGCTTTTATTGTTGGATTTGCAGTTTGTTCAGGAATATTGTTTGTTGGAGCAACAAATGTTTCAACATTAGTATTTCCAATATTTACTGATGGTTCGATTGGTTGATCTATGACAGGAATATTATCAGTTGATGAAGCTATTGGAACTTCATATATTGGAGTACTTACATTATTTTCTTGAACAGTTTGAGAACTTTCTGGCATACTTGGTGTTTCAAATGTTGGCATTGTTGGTGCACTTGGCTCTGGTGTTACTTCTGGCATACTTGGTGCTTCAAATGTTGGCATTGTTGGTGCACTTGGCTCTGGTGTTACTTCTGGCATACTTGGTGCTTCAAATGTTGGCATTGTTGGTGCACTTGACTCTGGTGTTACTTCTGGCATGCTTGGTGCTTCAAATGTTGGCATTGTTGGTGCACTTGACTCTGGTGTTATTTTTGGCATGCTTGGTGCTTCAAATGTTGGCATTGTTGGTGCACTTGGCTCTGATGTTACTTCTGGCATACTTGGTGCTTCAAATGTTGGCATTGTTGGTGCACTTGGCTCTGGTGTTACTTCTGGCATACTTGGTGCTTCAAATGTTGAAGTATTTGAATTTGTTAAATTGTTATCCATACTATTAAAGAAATTTTCTAATTTAAATGAATCATCTTGTTTTTCTTGTTGTACTGGTTGCTCAAAAAAATTAAAGAATTTTCCAGTTGGCTCAATTGGTTGTGATTCTTGTTTTTGAACATTATTTGATGTATTAGATTGTAATAATTGATCGATATTAGCAACTGGTTTTTCAGGTTGAATAATATCTTGGGCATTATGTTCTATTGCATCAATATTCATAAATCCAGGCGCATTCATAGCTGTATCTGGTATTTGAACAACTTCCTCTGGTTTATTATTAAAATCTTGTACATTTTCATTTAACATTTTATCAATCTCCTCATCTGTTTTTCTAACTGTAAGTCTTTCATTTATAATTCGATTTAACATTTCAACTTGTTGTTTTTCATTTTTTAATTTTAATAATGATCTAGCATGTCTTTCAGATATTTTATTTTCTAATAAAGCTTCTTGAACATCATCTGATAAATTAAGTAATCTTAATGTATTAGCTATTGCAGATTGTGATTTACCAACTTTTTTAGCTAATTCTTCTTGATTAATATATCCCATATCTAATATTTTTTTATATGAAACTGCTTTCTCAATTGGAGTTAAATCTTCTCTTTGAACATTTTCAATTAAAGCAATTTCAACGCTATCTTTATCATTTAATTCTGATATAATAGCCGGTATTGTTTGTTTACCAGCAACCTTACTTGCTTTATATCTACGTTCTCCTGCTATTATTTCATATTTATTACCAATTTGTCTAACTACAATTGGTTGAATTACTCCATATTTTCTAATTGATAAAGCTAGTTCATTTATAGCATTTTCATCAAACTTAATACGGGGTTGGAATCTATTTGGTAATACATCTGATAGATTCAATTCAACAACTTTTCTTTCATTTTGCACAGAAAAAACCCCTTCCCAATTCTTTTATAAATTAATAATACTATATTTTGGGAAATAATGCAATAGTTTTTGGGAAATAAAATTATTTTTATAAAATATTAGCTAATATTTTATAATCTTAATAAAAAAAGTACTTTAATCAAAGTACTTTTTTTATTATATTACAAAGGATTTTTCTTAATTTCACTATATATACGAGGATATTTCTTATCTGTTTCTTTTATTTTTTTAATCTTAATTATTGTTCTATTACTTTGTTCTATAGGTAACAAAAATAAATTAGTTTCAATTATTTCACTATTTAATTTTAATAATGCATTATCAGCTTCTTCATTTTTGCCTTTCATAGCAATAAAATAACCATTAACTTTTGTAATTGGAATACAATATTCTAATAAGATATTCAAAGGTGCTACGGCACGAGCTACTACAATATCAAATTGTTTTTTATAATCTTCAACTCTAGTATGAACTGTTTCAATATCTTTTAAATTAAGTTTTTTAATAACAACATTTAAAAAATTTAATCTTTTATTTAAAGAATCTAATAAAGTTATTTTTAAATGTGGATATAATATTTTTATAACTAATCCTGGAAAACCAGCACCTGTTCCAACATCACATAAAGTATTATATTTATTTAAATCAATTACTTTAGTAATCGTTAAACTATCATAGAAATGTTTTAAATAAACATCTTCTTTATCGGTAATACCAGTTAAATTCATTACCTTATTATATTCTATTAATAATTCGTAATATCTTTCTAACTGTTGTAATTGTAATGAAGTTATATTAATGTTTAATTTAGATAATTCTAATATAAATCTATCTTGATTCATGATACTCCTTTTTTAAATATACATTTAATATAGCAATATCAGCTGGATTTACACCACTTATTCTAATTGCTTGACCAATTGAAGTAGGGCGAACTTCATTTAATTTTTGACGTGCTTCTGATGCTAAATTAGGTATGTCATTATAATCAATATCATCTGGTATTTTTTTATTTTCTAAATTAATTAATTTTAAAGCTTCTTTTTCAGCTTTATTAATATAACCTTCATATTTAATGTTTAATTCTACTTGTTCAATTATATCTTTATCATAATCAAAAGTATACTCCATTTTAGATAATGTTATTTCTGGTCTCCTTAATAAATCATATAAACTTATTCCATCTTTTAATGGAGTGCTACCTAAACTAATCAATAAATCATTAGAAGTTGGTGTAATTTTAACACTTTTTAATTTATCTTTTAATTCTTCAATTTTATTTATTTTATCTATTAATTTATTATGTCTTTCTTCATCTATTAAACCAACTTGATATCCATATTCTCTTAATCTTAAATCAGCATTATCGTGTCTTAATAATAAACGATACTCAGCTCTTGAAGTTAATAATCGATAAGGATCTCTTACACCTTTAGTAACTAAATCATCAATTAATACACCTATATATGCTTCATTTCTTTTTAATATTAATGGTTCTTTATTTTCTAGTTTTAAACTTGCATTTATACCAGCCATTAATCCTTGACAAGCAGCTTCTTCGTAACCACTAGTACCATTTATTTGACCAGCCGTATATAAATTTTCAATTATTTTTGTTTCTAATGATCTTTTTATTTGAGTAGGATATATTGCATCATATTCGATTGCATAAGCATATTTATTGATTACTGCATGTTCTAAACCTGGTAAGCTGTGAACCATTTGTTCTTGAACATCTTTAGGCATACTTGTCGAAAATCCTTGTAAATAAATATCATCATAATATAAACTTTCTGGTTCTAAAAACAATTGATGTCTTTCTTTATCTTTAAATCTAACTATTTTATCTTCAATAGAAGGACAATATCTTGGACCAATTCCAGTTATATCATCTAATCCACCATACATACTTGATTTATTTAAATTATCTAAAATTATTTTATGGGTTAGGGGAGTTGTATAGATTAAATGACAAGGTATTTGTTCTTCTATTTTATACTGTGGATTATTATCAAAACTAAATGTATGATATACACTATCTCCATTTTCTACTTGAGTTTTTGAAAAGTCAATACTATCTTTAGCTATTCTTTGTGGAGTACCTGTTTTAAGTCTTATTATTTTAAAACCATATTTTTTTAAATTATCACTTAAATAATTACTTGGTTTTTCACCATGCGGACCTTGTCTTGTTCTAGTATCTCCAATTAAAATATCAGATTTTAAATAAGTACCAGTAGTTAAAATTACTATTTTAGATGTTATTTTTTCACCATTTTCAGTTACAACACCAACTACCTTACCATCTTCAATTATTAAATCTTCAATTATTGCTTCTTTTAAAGTTAAATTAGGTGTTTCATTTAATAATTTTAACATTTGCTGTGGATAAGTTATTTTATCAGCTTGGGCACGTAAAGCCCTTACAGCTGGACCTTTAGCAAAGTTTAACATTTTTATTTGCAATAAACTTTGATCGGCTATTTTTCCCATAGCTCCACCTAAAGCATCAATTTCTCTTACAACAATACCTTTAGCTGAACCACCAATTGATGGATTACAAGGCATAGTAGCAATATTATTAATACGACCAGTTACTAATAATGTTTTATGATTTTTATTAGCACAAGCTAAAGCTGCTTCACAACCGGCATGTCCACCACCAACAACGATTACTTCATATTCCATTTTAACACCTACTTTCCTAAACAAAATTGACTAAATAATTGGTCAATTAATTCTTCTTCGTATGTAACACCAATTATACTACCTAATAAATTCCATACATTTTTTAAATCTATTTCTAACATATCTATAGGCAAATTGTTACCTATACCCATTTTAATATCAGTGATTGCATTAAGTGATTGTTTTAAGAAAGATATAGATCTAGCATTAGTTAAATAAGTTAAATCAGATGTTTCAATCTTATCTAAATTAAATATTTGTTTAATCTTATTTTTTAATTCATCAATACCTTTATTATTTAAAGCACTTATATAAATTAATTTAGATTCATCTAATTTACTAATATCTATTTTAGATTCTAGATCATTTTTATTAATAACTATTATATAATTTTTATCTTTAATTTTATCTAATAATTCTATGTCTTCATTATTTAATTCTTCATTATTATTAAGTAATAATAATACTAAATCAGAATTATTCATTAAATCAATACTCTTATTAACACCAATACTTTCTACTACATCTTTAGTTTCTCTAATACCTGCCGTATCAATTAAATTAACTATTATACCATCGATACTTATTGTACCTTCAACACAATCACGAGTAGTACCAGCAATATCAGTTACAATGGCTTTATTATCCTCTAATAAACAGTTTAATAGACTACTTTTACCAACATTTGGTCTTCCTATTAAAGCAACATTAATTCCTTCCTTAACAATTTTTCCATTTTCACTTTTATTAAGGATTGTTTTAATTTTCTTTTCTATATCAGATATTCTATTGCCTAACATTTTAGTAGTCATTTCTTCAATATCTTCATATTCTGGATAATCGATATTAACTTCTATATTAGCTAATATTTCAATAATAGACTGTCTTAAATCTTTAATTAATTGTGACGTGCTACCATTTACTTGATTGATAGCTAAATTACGAGATATTTCTGTTTTAGAATTAATTAAATCCATAACACCTTCTGCTTCTATTAAATCAATTCTTCCATTTAAAAAAGCACGTTTAGTAAATTCACCTGGTTCAGCCAGCCTGCATCCATTAGTTAATAATAGTTCTAAAACTTTATTAGTTGTAGCAATACCACCATGACAATTTATTTCAACTACATCTTCTTTAGTAAAAGTTTTAGGAGCTTTCATAACAGAAATTAAAACTTCATCAATTAATTTATCATTTTCTATTATATAATCATAATTAATGGTATGAGTTGCTACTTTATCTAATTTTTTAAACTTAGTTATTTTATTCACAATACTTATTGCTTCATTACCACTTACTCTTATTATTGATATAGCACCAACACCTAAGGCTGTGGATATTGCTACTATTGTATCTTCCATATAATCACTTCTTTCTTAATCCTACATATTTATACCATTCTTTAGGACTTTTAAAGACTTCTAAAGAACAATATTTATCCACAAAACAAATTAACCAACTTTCATAATAGAATGGGGGAATAAAATTTAAAGGAAACATATGTCTTTTTATTATATTAGCAACTTTTTTATCAATTAATTCTGGAAATAATTTTTTAGAATTTTCTAAAGCTTCGCTAGCGTGAACAAAACCGTGCTGTTTTCTTAACGGTAACTTTTCATTATTTAACTGCCAATCTTTATAATAAAAATCATGTAATAATCCTCCAATAGCTGCTGCTTTATAATCAAGGTTTAATTTTTTAGCTAAATGGTAAGATTTTACCGAAACCATCAAACTATGGCCATAAACAGAACGATGCTCATGATGATTAAATTTTTTTCTTCTAATAAATTCTTCATTTGTTATAATTGGATTAATTATACTTAAATATTCATCATCTATTTCATCTAATATTTTACTTGGTAATTGTTCGTTCATATTTTTCCCCTTTCATCTAGAATATTATAAAATAAGTTTAAATAATAATCAAGAAAAAAAGACTATTAGTCTTTAATTTTTATAACCGTATATCTATTAGGTGCTTCACCATAACTAATAGATTGTAATCCTTCAAATTCTGCCACTATTGAATGAACTTGTCTTCTTTCATAAGAATTCATTGGATCTAATTTAACTTCAACTTTAGTTTTTAAAACTTCTTTACATATTTTTTTTACTTCATGTTCTAAATTTTTTAATTTTTTTGCTTTATAATTACTTACATCAACTATAATTCTTAGATTAAATTGATTTAATTCTTTAAATGCTTGTCTTAAAACTAATTGAATTGCATTTAATGTTTTACCATCTTTACCTATTAGAATATTATTATTATTACTTACTAATAAAATATTAATATTTTCATCTTCAATTCTTATTTCAGAATTAATTTCTAAATTCATATTTTTACTTAATTCTTTAATAAATTTTTTTAATTCATTAATTATTTCTTCTTTAGTAATTGCTTCTAATTGATATTTTTTACCTTTAAATAAACCACTTTCTAATTCTTTTGATACTGTATAAGCATCTTTTAATTCATCATTACATTGTTCTTTTAATAATTCAATATTTTTCCCTTCATATTTATGCAATGTGATCATTTTTCTTTCTCCTTTTAACTAATAAATTTTGTACAATTGTAAAACTACTATTAACTATCCAATATAGAGCAATTCCAGTAGATATTGTAAATGATGCAATTGAAATCATTATAATACTTATATTCATCATCATTTTCATTTGATTAGCTTGTTCACCAGATGGATTCATTGATGAATTTAATTTAAATGAAAAATAAGTAGCAGCAATAACTAATGCACTAAATATTAAATAATAAAATTGACCATTAGATAAGGCATTAATAGGCGTTAAACCTAAATTTATACCATAGAAATTTTCTTCTAAAACAACTGGTAATCTATATAATGCTTCATAGAAAGCAAAGAATAATGGAATTTGAATTAAAGCAAATAAACAACCTGACATTGGATTAATATTATAATCTTTATATATTTTCATCATTTCTTGTGCTTTTAACATTTGAGATTGTTGATCATTTCTATTTTTATATTTTAATTCTAATTTATCCAATTTAGATTTTGCAGCATTTAAATTTTCTGATTGCATTGCTGTTTTTTGTGTTAATGGGAATAATACTAATCTAATCAATATAGTGACTAAAATAATAGCCCAACCATAATTTTTAGTAAATGTTCCTATTTGAATAATTAACCAAGCTAATGTTTTAACAAATAGCGTTGTCCATAATCCTTCATTTTCAGCAAATACTTGAAATTCAGTACAATATGCAACATCTGAAATATCAAATGTATTATTTAATTCTTCTATTTTTTTATCGTATTCTTCTTGAGTAATACTAGAATTATTTAATTGCTCATCCAATTTTGCTTTATTTTGTTCTTTTAGTTTATTAAACTCTTCTTCTGTTTCTTCAGTTTTACACAAAATATTTTCAACAACTCTTTGACCAGTTGATTCAATTACAACAGGTTGTTTATCATAAGTTTTATACTTAGTACATCCTGTTAGTAATAAAATTGCAGTTAAAATTAATATAATTTTTTTATTCATCTTTATCTCCTTTAATTAAATTATTTCTTGATAATACTTCTAATAAATTTTGTTCCATTTCATTATAAGATTTATTTAAAATATTACTACTTACTATTATAATACAATTAAAGCCATTTTGGTAGTCTTTTTTAGCAACAATATGTCTTAATTGTCTTTTTACTTTATTTCTTGTAACTGCTTTACCAACTTTTTTACCAACAGAAAAACCAAATCGATAATTATTTTCTTTATTTCTTTCTACATATAATATATATTCCTTATATTTATATGGTTTATTATTTTTAATTATTCTTTGAAAATCTATATTTGACTTAACAATATGTTCTTTATTCATATAATCACTCCCGCATTAAGAAAACACCACTGTGTATCAGTGGTGTATTAATGAGCTAAAACTTTGCGTCCTTTTTTACGACGATTACTTACTACCTTAGTTTTAACACGTGCTAAGAAACCCATTTTTTTACTTCTTTTTCTATTATTTGGTTGATAAGTTCTTTTCATTATAATCCACCTCCAAAATTTCGTTTTTTTTAATTGCTTTATTAATTATATAGATAAAAGTTAATTTTGTCAAATATTTTTATTTAATTTTTTTAAATATCATTATTGACAAAATATAATTGTTAATTTATAATTAATTATTAGAGATATATTTAATAGTTGAGTGTCCTCTTTTTTTATAAGGAGGTGATTCTATGTGGAAAGGTTTCTATGCAATATTTAGTAATATTAGTTATCATAATAATATTATTAAAACAAGATTCAAAAAACTAGAATAGAATAAAACACTTAACATAAAGTTCGATTATGATAAGTGTTCTACAAAATATAATATACATCATAGAGAAACACTCAACACGAACAATTAAATGTATCTCTTTTTTTAATATATGAATTAATTCATATCTATATACATTATAAATTATTTTATTTCATTTGTCAACTACAAATTAAGGTTCAATTCTATTAGGTATGATTAATTTGTGATAATGTCTTAAGTATTAACTTGCGAAAATGTCCCGATGT
>CAMLWC010000031.1 GCA_946488855.1 uncultured Mycoplasmatota bacterium | reverse complement strand
CAGGAATTATTCATAAGTAAACTTATAATAGGAATTTATCATAAATTTAAGACAAGAATTAAAAGTATTGATTTACAATCTTCTTTTTTTTTGATAAAATTATAAATGTGGTATATATAATAAATTTAGAAAGAAAGTGTGTAATATGACATATTTAGATTATTCTGCTACGACTCCTGTAAATGAAGAAGTTTTAAATACATTTATTGAAGTTAGTAGGAAATATATTGGAAATCCTAATTCTTTACATAAGTTAGGTGTAGAAGCTAATGAAATAATTAAAGCTGCTACAAAACAGATAAGTAATTTATTAAATATAAAAGAAAGCGAAATAATTTATACTAGCGGTTCATCTGAAACTAATAATATGGTTATTAAAGGTATTGCTTTGAAATATCAAAATCGAGGTAAACATATTATTACAACGGAGTTTGAACATTCATCAATATATGGACCTTTAACATATTTACAAAAGCAAGGATTTAAAGTTGATTTTGTTAAAACGAATGAATATGGTATAGTTGATTTAGATAATTTGAAAGAATTATTGACTGATGAAACTATATTGGTTAGTGTTGGAAGTGTTAACAGTGAAATAGGAATAGTACAACCAATTGATGAAATAGGTAAATTATTGAAAAATTATCCTAAATGTTTTTTTCATGTTGATATGACTCAAAGTTTAGGAAAAATCAATTTTGATTTATCTAATATCGATTTAGCAAGTTTTGCTTCTCATAAGATATATGGTATTAAAGGTATTGGTTTACTATATAAAAAAGAAAATATTTCACTAGAGCCTTTAATTCACGGTGGTAAAAGTACAACTATATATAGAAGTGGAACACCATCGCCTGCAATGATTGCATCTTTAGCTAAAGCAATAAGATTAGTTTTAACGGATTTAGATAAGCATTATGAATATGTTACTAAATTAAATAAAAAAATACAAGAAGGATTAAGTAAATACGATAATGTTTATATAAATAGTAATAAGTATTCAATACCTTATGTTTTAAATGTAAGTGTAGTAGGAATCAAACCAGAAACAATGTTACATGCTTTAGAAAAATATGATATTTATATATCAACTCAAACTGCTTGTTCAACTGGTACTAGTTCAAAATCAGTTTATGCTTTAACCAAAGATGAAAATAGAGCTAAATCAAGCATTAGAATAAGTTTATCATATTTGACAAAAGAAAGTGATATAGAATATTTTTTAGAAAAATTTGATGTTTGTTATAAGGAGTTAATATGAGAGTAGATAAAATAAATTATTATTTAGATATTGCTGAATCTGTATTAGAAAGATCAACTTGTTTGAGAAGAGGATTCGGTGCAGTTATTGTTAAAAACGATGAAATTATTTCAACGGGATATAATGGAGCCCCAAGAGGTAGAAAAAATTGTGGTGATTTGGGTTACTGCATGCGTGAAAAATTAAACATTCCAAGAGGCGAGAGATATGAAATGTGTAGAAGCGTTCATGCTGAACAAAATGCTATTATAAGTGCTGCTAGAAAAGATATTATAGGGGCAACTTTATATTTAGTAGGTAAGGAAATAAGTACTGGTGAATACGTTAAAAATGCTATGCCTTGTATGTTTTGTAAAAGATTTATAATTAATGCTGGAATTAAAAAAATAATTGTTAGAAATACAAAAGATGAATATACTGAAGTTGATGTAGATAATTTTATTACTAATGATGATAGTTTAGAAGGGGTGTTTGGTTATTAAATTAATTAGAATAAGTGCTGTATGGTGTCCAGCATGTTTAATTATGAGACCTAGAATGCAAGAAATAGAAAAAAGATTTCCAAATTTTGAACATATAGAGTATGATTATGATTTAGATGAAGAAATAATAAGTAAGTATAATGTTGGTGATATATTACCTGTATTTATATTACTAGATAATGACCAAGAGGTAACTAGATTAGTTGGTGAAAGATCAGTCGAAGAAATTGAAAACAAATTGAGGTGTTTTGAATGAAAAAATTGATATTTATAATAACATTGTTGTTATTTATACCTAAAGTTAATGCTTTGGATATTCATTTATTTTATTCAGAATTATGTAGTACTTGTGAAGAGGAAATTGAATTTTTAGAAGAGTATAAAAAAGAAGCAGATATAAATATTATTTATTATGAAACTACAAGAAATAAAGAAAATGATGAGTTGCTATCTAAAGTTAGACAAGCTTTAAATAATAATGATAAAACAGTTCCATATACAGTTATAGGAACAACTGGTATTACTGGTTTTAACGAAACTGTTAAAAATCAAATAAAATCTGCTTATGAATTTTATACATATGAATTTATTGATATAGTAGATGTTGTACAAAATGATTTAGATGTTGATTATGAAATTATTCCCCCAGAAGGAGAATATAATATACCAATTTTGGGTAATATCGATCCTAAAGAAGTATCATTACCTTTAGTTTCTGTTATTATAGGTTTTATAGATGGTTTTAATCCTTGTGCTATGTGGGTATTGTTATTTTTATTATCAATTATTGTTACGATGAAGGATCGTAAAAAAATGTGGATTATCGGTTTAACATTTTTAATTACATCTGCATTAGTTTATTTAGCGTTTATGTTAGCTTGGTTACAAATTGCTATAACTTTATCAGAAATTGTTTGGGTAAGATTTATAATAGCATTAATTGCTTTATTAGGAGGAGCTATTAATTTAACTAGTTATTATAAAGAAAGAAAAAAAGATAATGGTTGTGCAGTAGTAGATAAAGAACAAAGAAAATCTATTTCTAAAAGAATTCATAAAATAGTAAAACAAATAGATAATAAAAAAACATTTTTTCTTGCTATATTAGGAGTTATGGGATTAGCTGTTTCAGTTAATTTAATTGAACTTGCTTGTTCTTCTGGATTACCTTTAATATTTACTCAAATATTAGCTATTAATAATTTAAATGGTTTACAATATTTAATTTATATTTTAATTTATATATTATTTTTCTTAATTGATGATATAGTTATATTTGCTATTGCTATGAAAACATTAAAACTAACAGGTATATCTACTAAATATAATAAATTATCACATTTAATTGGTGGTATATTAATGATTTTAATAGGTATTTTACTAATTTTTAAACCAGAATGGTTGATGTTTAATTTTTAAACATCTTTTTTTATGGTATAATGTAGTAGGTGATTTTATGAATTATCAATTAGAATTAGAAAAAATAATAAACAGTTTAGATTCTAAAAAAAAGTTATTATTACATAGTTGTTGTGCTCCTTGTAGTAGTTATGTTATAACTTATTTAAAAGATTATTTTGATATAACAGTTCTATATTATAATCCCAATATAGAACCAATAGAAGAATATAATAAAAGAAAAGAAGAACAAATTAGATTATGCAATATATTTAATATTAAAGTATTAGATTGTGATTACGATAACAATTTATTTCATCAAACTGTTTTAGGCCTAGAAGATTGTAAAGAAGGTGGGAATAGATGTTTTAGATGTTATGAATTAAGACTTGCTAAAACAGCTTCTTTAGCTTCTGATTATGATTTTTTTGGAACTACCTTAACTGTAAGTCCATTTAAAAATAGTAATAAATTAAATGAAATTGGACTTGAATTAGAAAAAAAATATAATGTAAAGTATTTGGTAAGTGACTTTAAGAAAAAAGAAGGATATAAGAAGAGTATTTTATTATCAAAAGAATATAATTTATATAGGCAAAATTTTTGTGGATGTATATATAGTAAAAGAGATAAAATAATTGATTGAAGCATATAATAGAAAAAACAATGTACTTATTTCTTTAAATATGATACAATGAATAAGGTGATTTTATATGATAGATATAATAATTTTAGGAATCATTCAAGGAATAGCTGAATTTTTACCAATATCTTCTTCAGCTCATTTAATAATATTTAGAGACATTTTTGGAATAGGAACAAATATTGGAAGTGATATTGAATTAGCTTTTGATTTAGCTTTACATTTTGGAACATTATTAGCTATTATTATATTTTTCTTTGATGATTTATTTAAAATATTAATTGAAGGTTTGACAAAAGGAACTAAAACTAAAGATGGAAAATTATTTTGGTATTTAATTTTAGCTACTATCCCTGCTGGTATTGTAGGTGTTTTATTTGAAGATATATTTGATTCATTTTTTAGAAAACAATTATGGTTAATAGCTATTGCTTTAATTGTGATGGGAATTATAATATATTTGGTTGATAAAAAATCTAAAATAACAATTAATATTAAAGAGATGAAATGGTATCAAGCATTAATAGTTGGCTGTGCTCAAGTTTTTGCTTTAATACCTGGTTTTTCTAGAAGTGGTACAACTATTACTGCAAGTCGTGCATTGGGATTAAATAGAGAAGATAGTGCTAAATTTTCATTTTATTTATCTGTTCCAGTTGTAGCTGGTGCTTCATTGCTAACTTTAATAAAGGATAATACTTTAGCTATAATTAATGATAATTTAATTATATTTGGTACAGGTATATTAATTTCATTTGTAACAGGATTATTATGTATTTCATTTTTATTAAAATATATTAGGAAAAATGATTTTAAAGTATTTATGATTTATAGAATTATTTTAGGTATTTTAGTTTTATCTATGTTATGGCAACTTTAGTTGCTTTTTTTATAAAAAAAATTAAGATGTCAATCTTAATTAGCTTTATTTATTAAATCGTTTAATGTTTGAGGCTGAACAACTTCTTGTTTTACTGTCTGTTCAGTTGGTTGTTCATATGCAATCGTTGTTGCTTGTTGAGTAGGTTGTTGATGTGCGATAGTTGTTGTTTGTTCAGTAGGCTGTTGATATGCAATAGTTGATACTTGTTCAGTATGTTGGTTATTAATTTCACTTGGAACATTTTCTCTAGCTAATGCTGTATTATTAAGAGCACTTTTTAGACCATAGGCTTTAGAACCTTTTTCATCATCTTCTAATTCAATTAATTTTAATACTTCTTCAACTGTTGTTAGTCCCATCAATACTTTTTCTAAACCATCTTCTAATAAAGTGTTTACATTAGATGATTTATAAACTAATTCTCTTAATTTATCTTTTCTAATACCTTCACTTATCGCATCTCTAATTTCTTGATTAAATAATAATACTTCATGAATAGCAATACGCCCTGAGTAACCATTACCGCATTGTTCACAACCTTCAGTAGTATATATCTCATCAACATCTTTATTTAAAACTTCTTTAAATAATTCTTTTTCATATTCATTAGTTTTTCTTAATTTTCTGCAATGAGGACATAATTTACGAGCTAAAACTTGTGAAATAATTCCTTCTAAAGAACTAGCTAATAAATATCTTTCAACACCCATATCAAGTAAACGTTCGATAGTATTTAATGAGTTGTTAGTATGGATTGTTGATAATACTAAATGTCCTGTAATAGAAGCACGAACAGCAATTTTAGCAGTTTCAGTATCACGAATTTCTCCAATCATTATAATATTAGGATCTTGACGTAAAATAGATCTAAGTGCAGCTGCAAATGTTAAACCAATTTCACTATTAGTTTGGATTTGATTTACACCTTCAATATTCATTTCAACTGGATCTTCAACTGTAATTACATTAGATGCTTCTGTATTTAATCTTTGCAAAATAGAATATACAGTAGTTGATTTACCGGTACCAGTAGCCCCAGTTACTAATATAATTCCATTAGGAGCACTAATCATTTGTAAAACTTTTTTAAAATTACTATCACTAAATCCTAAGTTTTCAACACCTGCTAAACTCATAGAATAATCTAAAATACGAATAACTATTTTTTCACCTTTATTAGTAGGAATACATGAAACACGGAGGTCTAAATTGACGTCTTGTAAAGTAGCTTTGATAGCTCCATCTTGAGGTAATCTAGATTCAGTTATATTCATTCCAGAAATAATTTTGATACGCGTAATTAGATTTTTTTTAATTGAATTAGGTACAACAGCATAATTATGAAGTATACCATCTATTCTAATTCTAATATGCATTTCATTATCTAATGGATCGAAATGAATATCAGAAGCACCTCTTTTAGCTGCATCAACCATTATTTCATTTACTACTTCAACTACAGGCATTTTTTCAAAATCAAATTGTCTAATCATAATTTCAACCCCTTTTGTTTTTTAGGACTAGTTTTTATTCTAAAAATATTATATAATATATTTAAGATAATTTCAAGGTAAAAGGAGAAAGTTATGAAAAAAAGTAATAAAAAGGGTTTTGTATTAGCTGAAACAATAGCAGTTGCTGTAATTGTTATGACAAGTTTAGTTATTGTTTATACACAATTTATGTACGTAAGTAAAAGTTATGCCAGAACATTTACTTATAATAGTGTAAATAATTTGTATTTAGCTAATAATATTAAACAATTTATTAGTAAAGATGGAATGAATAATTTGATAAATGGTTTAAAAAATAATAATTATATTGATATTACATCTTGCTCAACCGAGTATTTTACTGAATATATTTATTGTGAAACATTATTAGATAATTTGAATGTTAAACAAGTAATATTTACAAAATCTAATTTAGATGAATTAAAAGCTAATTTACCTAGTGGATTAAGTGAAAAAATGAAACAATTTATTAATTATATAAATTACAAAGAATCCAATATTTATAGAATAATAGTTGAATTTAATGACGAAAGTTTTGCCACTTTAATTTTAAATTAAAATGTTTTAATTAATAGATAGGAGGAAAATATGAAAAAATATAAATTAAAAAAATTTACTAATAATGGTTTTACTGTTGTTGAATTAATTGTATCTTTTTCTTTAACTTTAGTTATAACTGTTTTTCTATTTCAAATAGTAATTAATTTAAAAAATTTATATACTAATAGTGTAATAAAAACTGAATTAGTAAATATTCAATCATTAGTTAGTAGAGAAATAAATAATAAATTCAACAATAATAAAATAACAGATGTTGATTTTTGCGGTAATGATTGTTGGAGGTTTGTTTATGAAGATAATTCTAGTGATGACTTAAAAGTTGATTATGATAATAAAACTATACAATTCGGAAGTTATACTGCAAAATTAAGTAATGAAAGTTATATTTCTAATTTTAGTGTTGATGTTGCTAATTCAGGAACAATTTCATCTGATTTTAATAATGCACAATTATTAGTTAAAATTTCTATAAATAATGATAATTTAAAAGGTCAAACTTTTGATATAAATGCAACTTATCAATTTAATAGTGATAAAGAAAATTTATTTGTTTTTGATTATGATAATAAATATATACAAGATGGATTAATTTTACATTATGATGGATATGTTTCTCCAGTCAATGGAGTATGGAAAGATGTAAGTGGTAATGGAAATGATGGTATAATTAGTGGCTTTGATGAAACTAGTTGGAAAGAAAAATATATTAGTTTTGATGGTGTAGATGATGTTGTTTTTTCAGAAAGAAATTTAGGATTAAGTGGTGATACAGAACTTACTATGTGTGCTGTTGCATCTTGGAACGGAAATAGTTGGAGTACAAATTGGCCTTCATATATGGGAATTGATAGATATAGTAGCTATACGGGATTAAGTATGACTTTATCAAATGGTAAACCTGCATTAGATTTTTGGAATTATCGTTATATGGCAAATAGTGCTTTAAATGTCAAACAAATATATCAAATATGTATGACAAAGGAACCAGGCAGTATTAATACAACATCTAAAATATATATTAATGGAGAATTAGTTGCTGGAACTGGTAATTCAACATCCAGTCCTAATTTGGTAGATGCAAAAGCAGTTGTTGGAAGATTAGATACTAATCGTCCTGCAAATGGTAATATATATAATGTAATGTACTATAATCGTGCTTTGAGTGAACAAGAAATAAAACAAAATTATCAAATTGATAAAGAAAGATTTAATTTTTAATTAATAAAAAACATATTATACTAGCAATAACAACATGAATTAATCTTGCCAGTAAAAAAGGTTTATATTCTATTTTTGTATCACTTATAATACTTAATATTTGAGTATGTACTGATAATCCACCAAACGATATTATCATGCATATTAACAAAGCTTTATAATTATTAGATATATTTAGTAAACTAACATGTTTTAATCCTTGTGTCATTTCTAAAAAACCACTTAATAAAGATTTATTTAATAATGATAAATTAAAATTATTATCTATTATAGTTGTTATTATCAAAAATGTTGTAATAACTCCTAGTATTAATAGTAATGTATTTATTGTGTTAATAAGAGAATTAGTGATAATACTACCAAATCTTTTATTATTATTAATTCTTTTGTTATGCATACTTAAAATAGCTTTTTTAAAAGAAAATTTGTCATTAGTTTTTTTACTAGGATAATAGTTTCTAAATATTAAACCAATTATCACATTAGACATATATTGAGAAAACATAATAATTAAACCTAATTTTTTATCATTTAAAAAAGTTATAGAAATAGTACCTAGTATAAATAAAGGATTAGAAAAATGAGAAAACATTAATATTTTTGTTGCTTCTTGGCTTGTTAGTTTGTTTTGTAAATATAATTCTTTTGCATATTTAGCGTTACTTGGAAAACCTGATAATAAACTCATAATAAATACGAATGCAGCATTGCCATTTATTTTAAATAACCTTTCAAATATTGGCTTAAACAATTCGCCAATTAATTCAATAAAACCATAGTTTATTAAAATTTCTGATAAAACAAAAAAAGGAAATAATGAAGGAAATACATTATTTATCCAAATATCAAATGAATATGATACTGCGTTCATTATTGTTGCTGATTCACTTAATATTTCATAACCACAAAAAATTAAACATATCATTATTAATATACTAGTTATTTTTTTTATAATATCACCAACTTTTAAGGAGGAATTAAATGCTTAATAAAATATATGATAAAACAAAAAAATTTATAAAGAAAAATTATGTTTATTTAATAATATTGTTAGTAACAGGATTTATTTTTTATTTTCCACTTCCATATTATATTGATGCTCCAGGTGGATTAATTGATGTATCAGAAAGATTAGAAGTAGAGGATGGATACAAAATTAATGGTACTTTAAATTTGGCTTATATTTCTGAATTCAAAGCTAATATACCAACAATTATTTATGCTTTATTTAATAAAGATTGGGAAATTGTTAAGAAGGAAGAAGTGGTAGCTGATAATGAAACTATTGAAGAAAATGATTATCGCAATCATTTATTATTAGAAGAAGCTAATCAAAATGCTATTATGGTCGCTTTTGATAAAGCAAATTTAGAATATGAAGTTAACAATCGAAAAGTAAATATAATTTATGTTTATGAAGAAGCTGATACAGATTTAAAAATAGGTGATCAAATAGTTGAAATAAATGGAGTAAAGATAAATAGTAAAGAAGAAGCTTTAAATGAAATTAGTAAATCTGATATTATTAAATTTAAAGTTATAAATAATGGCGTTATATATGAACGATATGCTAATAAAGTTATGATAGATGGTAATAAATTAGTTGGTGTTATGGTTTGCGAAACTAAAGAAGTAATTCCTTCAAAAGAGGTTAATATTAATTTTAAAAAATCAGAATCCGGTCCATCAGGTGGATTTATGATGTCTTTATCAATATATGATTTATTAACGGAAGAAGATTTAACTAAAGGATTAAAAATAGTAGGAACTGGTACTATTGATGAATTTGGTAATGTTGGCGTTATAGGTGGTGTTAGTCATAAAATAAAAGCTGCAGTAAAAGAAAAAGCTGATATATTTTTTGTACCTACTGAAAATTATGAAGAATCAAGAAAAACAGTTTTAGAAGATAATTTAGATATAGAATTAGTTGAAGTTAAACATATTGATGATGCTATTGAATATTTAAATGGTTTATAGTATAATATCACCTTAAAAGAGGTGATTTTTATTAATCAAATTTTGGATGAAATAGAAAGATTAGTTAATTCTAGTGAAGATTATTTTATTATTAAAAATAAATTAAATGAATTATGGAGTAAATTATATTTAAAAGAAAAAAAAGAATCTTTTCGTGAAAAAATAAAAGAAAATTATGATTTAGTAGAAAGAATAGATGATTTAGAACAAAAACCTTTTTATTATATAGATCAAGTTCCTAATTTAACAAAGCCTAAAAATATAGATTTAAAATATTTTAAAAATAAGAAATTAACAGAAGAACAAATTAAATTGTTTTTGGAAACTATGGTTTATGATGTGAGAATGAATTTGAAAGGTGGGAGGAGTGAACAATCATTTTTAAAATCACCTTTAACTTCATATTGTATTTTTGCTAAAGATTATTTGCTTAGAAATTATTATTCTTATTTTGATGGACTTAATATTTGTGGCATTAATGTTCCTTATCTTTTACCTTCAATTTTCGGACATTATTTTGTAATAGTTAATTTTGAATCATTTTGTGGTGATAAAACGTATATAATAGATCCTACTTATCGACAATTTTGCCTTCTCAGTTTATGTAATAAAAATAGAATATATCATTATGATTTATCAACTGCTCCTGGATATTTTGTCAAAGATACAAATGTTATTAAGACACTTTTGAAAAATGGTTATTTAGAAATAAATGAATATAATTGTAAGGTTTATTGTGATAGTTTTGTTTTAGCTAAAGAAAGTTTTGAAAATAAAAAAATAATTTTAGAAAGTGGTATATCTGGTAAAGAATATGTTAAATCATTATTATGTTTAGATCCGATTAATAGATAAATATTTTATTTAATAAAAACGTTAGAAAAGACATATCTATAAATTATGTTGTAAAATGTTAGATAAGTAATATTAATTTAAACAAAATGAAAAAATTAATTAAGATAAATGACAAAAAATAATTAAAAATGTTTGTAATTTGCTTTTTTTTAATACAATTTTTTGATAAAATATTAACTGTGGTGGTAATATGACATTAGATAGTGTAGATATAAATAAAGTTACTCCAATGATGAGGCAATATATAGAAACTAAAAAACAAAATAAAGATATTATTGTGTTTTATAGATTAGGAGATTTCTATGAAATGTTTTTTGAGGATGCAATTACCGCTTCTCATGAATTAGAGTTAACTTTAACTGGTAAATCAGCAGGTTTAGAAGAAAGAATACCGATGTGTGGTGTTCCTTTTCATTCAGCAAATATTTATATTGATAAACTAGTAGCTAAAGGATATAAAGTTGGTATATGTGAGCAATTAGAAGATCCTAAAAACGCTAAAGGTATCGTTAAAAGAGGAATGGTTCAAATAGTAAGTAGTGGGACTTTATTTAATGAATCTTTAAATGAAAAGGAAAATAATTATATTGGAGCAATAATTGATTTTAATTATGGTTATGCTATTAGTTATAGTGATATAACAACAGGTTCAATTTATACATTTTTATTAGATCACAATCCTTCTAAACTAGTAAGTGAAATAGTAAGTATTGGTATTAAAGAAATAGTTGTTAGTGAAAATTTTAATAAAGATATTTATTCATTATTAAGAAATAATTTTAAAATAACAGTATCATTATTTGATAAAAAAGAAGATTTAATTAAATATGATTATGTATATGAAGATATATCAGATGCTAGGTTAGTTGAAATAATAAAATATTTATTAAGTTATATAGATTATACACAATTTAGAGATTTAACGCATTTGCAAAAAGCGGTTTTAAGAGAGACTAAAAATTATTTAAAAATGGATATTCATACGAAACGTAATTTGGAATTGACAGAAACTTTAAGATTAAAACAAAGAAATCATTCGTTAATTTGGTTATTAGATAAAACTAAAACAGCTATGGGGTCTAGATTACTTAAAAATTTTATTGAAAATCCTTTAATTGATAAAAATGAAATTGAAAGAAGATATGATTGTATTGAAAAATTATTGGAAGAATTTATTTTAACTAATGATTTAGAAAAATATTTATTAGAAGTTTATGATTTGGAAAGATTATCAGGTCGTATTGCTTTTGGATCTGCTAATGCAAGAGATATGCTTCAACTTAAAAATTCTTTAAAAGTTTTACCTAACATTAAAGATATCTTAACTAAGATTGATTTTTATAAAAATATTGAAGATTTAAATGAATTATATGAATTATTAGATAAAAGTATTTATGAAAATCCACCTATGACTATTAAAGAAGGATATATAATTAAAGAAGGATATAATAGTGAATTAGATGAATTAAAAGATTTACGAAAAGGCGGTAAAGATTTTGTCGCTAAGTTTGAAAATGAAGAAAAAGAAAGAACTGGCATTAAGAATTTAAAAGTTGGTTATAATAAAGTATTTGGGTATTATATTGAAATATCTAAAGGTAATATCAATTTAGTAAAAGATGAATATGGTTACGAAAGGAAACAAACTTTATCAAATTGTGAAAGATATATAAGTCCAATTTTAAAAGAAAAGGAAAACTTAATATTAAATGCCGAAGAAAAAATTATTGATTTAGAATATCAATTATTTGTTGAAATAAGAGATAAAGTTAAAGAATATATTCCAAGATTACAAAGTATTTCTAAAGTAATAAGTGAAATAGATTGTTTACAAGCATTTGCTAATGTTTCATCTAGTAATAATTATGTAAGACCTAAATTAGTTGATGAAAGAGTAATTAAATTAATTGATGATAGACATCCTGTAGTTGAACAAGTAATTGATTCTGAATATGTTCCAAATGATATTATTATGGATTCTAATACTAATATTTTATTGATTACAGGGCCTAATATGGCGGGTAAATCAACTTATATGCGCCAATTAGCAATTACAGTTATAATGGCTCAAATAGGTTGTTTTGTACCTGCTAGTGAAGCAACATTACCAATATTTGATGCAATATTTACGCGTATTGGTGCTTCTGATGATCTGGTAAGTGGTGAATCAACTTTTATGGTTGAAATGAATGAAGCAAATAATGCTATTAGTAATGCAACTTCTAATTCATTAATATTATTTGATGAGTTGGGTAGGGGAACAGCTACTTTTGATGGTATGGCTTTAGCACAATCGATTATTGAATATATTCATGATAATATTAAATGTAAAACATTATTTTCAACACATTATCACGAATTAACCGATTTAGAAAATAATTTAAAAAATCTTAAAAATATTCATGTTTCTGCTGTTGAAGAAGATGGTAATATTACATTTTTGCATAAAATAAAAAATGGCAGTATCGATAAAAGTTATGGTATTCATGTTGCTAAATTAGCTAATTTACCTGATTCATTAATTAAAAGAGCTAATCAAATATTAAGTGTTTATGAAAATAAAGAGAAAAAAAGAGATGTTATTATTCAAGAAGCTTTACCATTAGATGATTTAATAAAAGAAGAATCAGAAGTAGAAAAAGAACTTAAAAAAATAAATCCTTTAGAAATGACACCTCTTGAAGCTATTAATTTTTTATATGAATTAAAACAAAAGATTTGATAAAATTCAAATCTTTTTGTTAATTTATTGTTATATAAGTTAATTTGTAGTATAATTATATATAGGAAATATATCAGTTGTTGAGTGTCTACCTCTAATCTACAATGAGAGGAGGTTTGATAAAATGTCAAAAAGAATTTTTATTATAAAAATTTTAAGAAGCATTATTATCATTTTATCACTTCTTATCGTAATGATAATAGTAATAAAAAAATGACACTTAATTCAATGGTTCTATAATAAATAGTGTTGGTGAAAAATCACTAATACTATTTTTTAGTA
>CAMLWC010000030.1 GCA_946488855.1 uncultured Mycoplasmatota bacterium | reverse complement strand
TAGTAGAATGGATAAGTCGAGAAGAAGAACAAAAACAATATGAAGAAGTAATGTATGAAAAAGGGCTTAACCAAGGAATAATTCAAGGAAAACAACAAGGATTATCAGAAGGAATAGAGGAAAATAAAATTGATAATGCTAAAAAGATGTTAGAATTAAATATGGATTTAGAGATAATTAGTAAAGTAACAGGATTAACCAATGATCAAATTAAAAGTTTAAGAAATTAAGCTTTTTTTATGTTAAAATATTATTGGTGATGTTATGTCTATTTATATTCATATTCCTTTTTGCAGTAATATTTGTTCTTATTGCGATTTTTGTAAGTTTTATTATAATTCTAATTGGGTAGATAATTATTTAGTATCTTTAGAAAAAGAAATAAAATTAAATTATAAAGGTGAAATGATTGATACTATTTATATTGGTGGTGGAACGCCAACTTGTTTAAATAATGAACAATTAGAAAAATTATTAAAACTAACTAATTTATTTAATAAAAGAAATATAGAATTTACTGTTGAAACAAATGTTAATTTAGATTTAGATAAAATAGAATTATTAAAAAGATATGGAGTCAATAGGATTAGTATAGGAGTTCAAACTGTTAATTGTAAGTATTTAAAATTCTTAAATAGGTATCATACTAAAGAAGATGTGATTAATTTAGTTAATTTATTAAAAAAAAATGATTTTAATATTAATGTTGATTTGATATATGCTATATCAAATCAAACACTAGAAGAATTAAGTGATGACTTAGATTTTATTTTAAGTTTAGATGTTAATCATATATCAACATATTCTTTAATTATTGAACCTCATACAAAATTATACATTAACAATGTTTCTAATATAGATGAAGATTTAGATTATGAAATGTATCAATTAATTAATAAAAAATTAAATAAATATCATCATTATGAAATAAGTAATTTTGCTAAAGAGGGATATGAATCTAAACATAATTTAGTTTATTGGAATAATAAGGAATATTATGGCTTTGGTATAGGGGCTTCAGGTTATATAAATAATATTAGATATGACAATACTAGATCATATAAAAATTATATAAATGGTGAATGTATGTTAGATAAACATAATTTAGATTTAAATGAAATAATTTCTAATGAATTTATTTTGGGTTTAAGAAAAATAGATGGTATTGATGTAAATGAATTTTATAAAAAATATAATATAAATATTACAAGTATAGATATTGTAAATAAATTGATAAAAGAGAATAAACTTATTTTAACTGATAAACTAAAAATAAATCCAGAATATATTTATATTTCTAATACTATTTTGGTTAACTTTATTGACTTAAAAATATAATTAATATAAAATTATTGTTAGGGTGATAGTTATGACAAAATGGGATAAGGAATATATAAGATTATGCAAAAAAATATTAAAAGAAGGAAAAGAAGTTGAAAATAGAACAGGTATAAATACGATTAAGATACCTAGTTATCATTTGCATTTTGATTTATCTAAAGAATTTCCAGTTTTAACAACAAAACAATTATTTTTTAGACAAGCTATTTTAGAAATGTTATGGATTTATCAAGCTCAATCTAATGATGTTAGATGGTTACAAGAAAGAAATGTTCATATTTGGGATGAATGGCAAATAGATAGCGAAGGATATTGGAAAGCACATCAAAGAGTATTAGAAGATGGAAAAGTTGTTGAAAAAGATATTGTGAAGAAATTTGATAAAAAATATGCTTATACAATTGGAACTGCTTATGGTTATATTGTTAATAAATATAAATTAATAGATAAATTAATAGATACAATAAAAAATAATCCTACTGATAGAAGAATGCTTATGTCATTATGGCAAGATGAATATTTAGATACAGCTGTTCTTCCAAGTTGTGTTTGGTCTAGTGAATGGGATGTTACTGATGGAAAATTAAATTTATGGGTTCATCAAAGAAGTTGTGATGTGCCACTAGGATTACCATTTAATGTTACACAGTACGCAGTATTATTATCTTTAATTGCTCAAGTATGTGATTTAGAGCCTGGTACGATTGATTGGAGTATAAAAGATGCTCATATATATGTAAATCAAGTAGATGGTATTAAAGAGCAAATAGCTCGTTTTGAAACTTTAGAAGATATTAAACCTCCTAAATTGTGGGTAAATCCTAATATTAGAGATTTTTATAAATTTGATAATTCTAAAGATTGTAAAGATATAAAGGTATTGCAATATAAACATCATGGACCAATAAAATTTAAAATAGCACAATAAGGAGTTTTTATGATTAGTATTATAGCAGCAATAGGTAAAAATAATGAATTGGGTTTAAATAATGATTTAATATGGCATTTGCCTAATGATTTAAAATATTTTAAAGAAACAACTTTAAATCAAACTATAGTTATGGGATATAATACTTTTGTATCATTAGGTAGAGTTTTACCTAATAGGAAACATATAGTATTGTCTTTCGAAAAAATTAAATTACCAGATGAAGTAATACAATTTAATAATATGGAAGATTTAAAAAATTATATAAAAGATAAAGATGTTTTTATAATAGGCGGGGCATCTATGTATAAACAATTTATTGATGAGTGTGATAAATTATATTTAACGGAAATAGATGACACTCATAAAGCAGATGCTTATTTTCCTAAATTTGATAAAAATTTATTTAATAAGAAAATAATTGGTACTAATAGTGATAATGGTATAAATTATACATTTACTTTATATGAAAGGAAATAGTTATGCGTGGTAAAATAATAGTAATTGAAGGGACAGATTGTTCTGGTAAAGAAACACAAAGTAAAAAATTGATTGAAAAAATACCAAATTTAAAATATTTTTCATTTCCTAATTATGATTCGCCAACTGGTAGAATAATAGGTGGACCATATTTAGGTAAAAGTTACATATGTGATGGCTGGTTTAGTGAAGGAGCAGATAAAGTAGATCCTAAAATTGCTTCTCTTTATTATGCAGCCGATCGTAAATACAATATCGATAAAATAAATGAAATGTTAGACAATGGATATAATGTTATATTAGATAGATATGTTTATTCTAATATGGCTCATCAGGGTGGTAAAATAAAAGATACTAATGAAAGGCATAAAATGTATAAATGGTTAGAACAATTAGAATTTGATTTATTAGGATTACCAGAACCAGATATTAAAATATTTTTATATGTTCCTTTAGAAGTATCTATGGAAATAAGAAAGAATAGAGCTGAATCTTTTGATCAACATGAATCAAATCCAGAACATTTAAAACATGCTGAAAATGCATATTTAGAAATAGCTGATTTATATGATTTTATTAAAATAGATTGCACAGTTGATAATAAAATGTTATCAATAGAAGAAATAAATCAAATTATATATGAACAAATTTTAGGAAAACAAAAGACTTTGTAAAATACAAAGTTTTTTTCATATTATTTAATAAGGTGATATATTGAATATAATTTCTCATAGAGGATCAAACATAAGTAAATATCAAAAAAATACCAAACAATCCTTATTAACGGCAATTAATTTAGATTTTATTGATGGTATTGAATTTGATGTAAGAATGACTAAAGATAAAAAAATAGTAATAATTCACGACCCAATTATTAATTTAGTTAGTAATGGCAGTGGTTTAGTAAAAAAATTAAAATATAAAAAATTATTAAAATATAACTTTGGTACTAGAGAAAATCCTAGTAAAATATGTACTTTAGAAGAATTATTAGATAATATTAAAAACAATAAAAAAATATTAATTGAATTAAAAGAAGAAAGTAATAATTTTAAAGAATTTGTCGATATTGTTTATAATATAATAAAAAAATATAAATTAAATATTTATATTGCTAGTTTTAATTATGAATTAATTAAATATTTTAGTAAACTTTATAATAAATGTGGATTAATAATCGGAAATGGCATAAATATAGATAAAAAATATAATAATTTTAATTATAATATTTTATCTTATAAATATCGAAAAATATATAATAAAAAAGAAACTTTTTTATGGACAATAAATTCTTATAAAGATGATTTAGATAACTATAACATTATTACTGATAATCCTTATTTATTTAAAAACTAATTGTTTAGCTGATTCAGATATTATAATTGCTTTATTATCAATATTTAATATTTTATCAATTATTTTTTTTCTTTCTTTTCTTTTAACCATAATCATTAAAATATCTTTATTAATTAAATAAGTATTTTCTAAATTATTTATTTTTTTATATTTTTTACTTACTACAAATAACATATTATTACCTAAAGCTATTTTTTCTTCTAATATAGAACCTACATAACTGCCAATTAAAGAACCTATAGCAAAAATTAATACTTTATATATATTATTATTTAATACTACTAAACTAGTTGATATGATCCAAATAAAAGATAAGATAAAATTTAGTATAGCTCCTTCTAATTTTTTACCATTAGAAACAATTATTAATCTTAATGTAGCTATACTATTTTCTAATATTTTACAAATAAATATAAATAAATATACCATATATTTCACCATTATTATTATGTTTTTTTTTAATATATTTTAATCAAGTATTGTAAATAATTAATAAATATTGTATAATTAAATTAAGAATAGAGGTTGATATTTATGAAGAAAGGATTCACTTTAGTAGAATTAATAGGAGTTATTATAATATTAGGCGTATTGGCATTAATAACATTTCCAATAATTGATAAATCAATTAAAAATAGTAAACAACAAGCATTAGATAGAACAATAGATAGTATAGAAAAAGCAGCTTATAATTATAGTGTAGAAAATGATATTGGTTATTCTACTGAATATCAAAAATTAAAATTATCTGATTTAGTGTCAAAAGGATTTTTAAAAGAAAATATAACTAATCCAGTTACTGATGAACAAATGCAAGGATGTGTATTATATAAATGGGATGACACTAATAATCAATATATATTTGAATATGATGAAGAATGTGAAGTTCCCTTATTTCCTAGGTCACTTATAAATATTTTATTAACTCAATATTCTGAAGGAAATACAACAGGATTAGTGAAAGATAGCACAAATGAAAATTTATATTATTATAAAGGTACAAATGAAGAAGTATCAAATAACTTTTTATGGTATGGAGGACATCAATGGCGAGTTTTAGAGTTTGATACTAGTGCCAATACGTTAACACTTATAACTCAACAATCATTGACACCAATTCAATCTGCAAGTAAAGTATGGACAGATGAAAGTACATATAATTCAAGTTATATCAATACTTGGTTAAATGACTATTTTTGGAATAGTTTAGATAGTAGTATTCAAAGCAATATACAAAAAACAACATTTAATGTTGGAATATACACAGATGTTGATGAAATAACAACAGAACAAAATGTAGGATTATTAGATCAAGTTCAATATTTAAGATCAGGTGATGGAACATCTGCAGTAGACTCATTCTTAGATATAAAAGATAGTTTTTTATTAGGAAATAGATATAGTTCGTCTTATGTTCGTTATGTGTATAACGATGGTAGCCTCAGCTATAGTGGTCGGTGGTATGGTAGTGGCGTGCGTGCAATTATAAAAATTTCTGATATAACCATCACCGGAGGGGATGGTACTCTTACAAGTAATTATCAAGTAGAAAATAAAGCGACAAATACTAATAATGTCCAAGTAGGAGAATATATTAATGTGCCATATAGTGGAAGTGATAATGTATGTGGAAGTGATAATATGTGCACATTTAGAGTAGTAAGTAAAGATGAAGAAAATAATAGAATTAAAGTAGTATTAAATGGATTACTTCCAACAAAAAGTGCATTGGCAGATAATGCACTTGATAATATAATAACAAGTGATTTAATATATACAAATGTATTAAATGGATTTATTGAAAATATTGATAGCAAATATATAACAACAGGAACATATGGAGTAGGAATGTATGAAATTGGAAATAGTTATGTAGTGCCACAAAGCACAACAATATCAGCAAATATAGGATTACCAACAATAGGCGAGATGTTCAGTGGAAATGATATAGATATGGCATATCCTGCTGATGGAGAAAAAACATTTGTCGATGTAAATACAATCGAAAATCCGTCTGTATCAAATTATTATTGGACATTTAATAGAGGTCAATCATATTCGTTTTGTTTCGTAATCTATGGTGGTACATTCAGCTACGATGGTGGTCCATCTAGTACCTTCGGTGTGCGACCAGTTATATATCTGAAGGCAGGAACTTCTTCCATAACCTTTTCTGGGGGGAAAGGTACTGCCCAATTACCATATGTTCTACAATAAGCAAATACATTAAAAATAACAGTAATGTATAAACAAAGTAAAGACACACCTTAACGATAAAGTGGCAAGGTGTGGTTATCTACAATATAGATGTGTTAAATACACATCTTTTTTTGTGAAAAAAATATGAAATTTTAATTTTTTAGCACTCATATATTGACAATGCTAACATATAATAGTATAATGAAGTAGCAGTTAAGAAAATAGACTGCTAAAAGGTGGTGATTTATGTTAAATGATAGACAAACTAAATTACTAAAAATAATTGTAGAAGATTATATTAAAACTGCTAGACCAGTAAGTTCTAAAGCAATATGTGATATTTTAAATTGTTCTTCAGCAACAATAAGAAACGAGATGAGTTATTTAGAAGAAACTGGTTTATTAGAAAAAACACATATATCTTCAGGTAGAGTACCTAGTGAAAAAGGATATAGATATTATGTAGATCATATTTTAGAGCCTAGAGAATTAAATGGTGAAGATATGTTAAAATTACAAACAATAGTTAATAATTCGTCATTAATGTTAGATGATTATATAACTAAGAGTATGGAAATAGTATCAGAGATGACTAATTTAACAGCTATAGTCTTAGGTAAATCTTCTAAAGATAATTGTGTTAGTAAAGTAGAAGTTGTTCCTATTAATGAACATAATTTAATAGCTATTGTTATAACAGATAAAGGTCATGTTGAACATAAAAACTTAACTATTAAAGAAAATGTATCTATAAATGATATTAAACAAACAGTAGATTTGATTAATAAGATGATTATTGGTACACAATTAAATGAGGTAGGTAAAGTATTAGAATATGAAGTAAAACCGATTATAGCTCGATATGTAAAACAGCATGAAGTATTATATAATGCTTTTTATACAGCATTTACCGATTTTGCTAAAGAATCTGTAACAATGACTGGTAGACAAAATATATTAATGCAACCTGAATTTAATAACGCTGATAGAATAAGAGATATTATTAGTAAGTTTGAAGATAAAGAAATTGTTAATAAAATTGAAGAAAATGATAGTGGTATTAATATATATATTGGTAGTGAAACTGAATTTGATGATGATGTAACGATAGTTAAAATGAAATATGAAGCAAATGGTGAAGAAGGAACTATTGCTTTAGTAGGACCAAAAAGAATGGAATATGATAAAGTTATTGCTTTATTAGAATATATTAAAGAAAATATGAAAGAAGGTAAATAAAATGGAGGAAGAAAAGAAACATCCAGAACATAAAAATCATGAGCATGAAAATCATAAACATCATAAACATGAGGAATGCAAATGCCATGAACATCATGAACATAAACATGAGGAATGTAAATGTCACGAACATCCAGACCATAAACATGAAGAATGTAAATGTCATGAACATCCAGAGCCACCTCATGAAAAAAGAATTAAAGAATTAGAAGATAGTTTATTAAGAAGTAAAGCAGAATTTATAAACTATCGTAAAAGATTAGAAGAAGAACAATCAAGATTACTAAAATATTGTAATGAAGATTTAATTAAAGAAGTATTACCTATTTTAGATAATTTTGAAAGAGCAATAAAAATGGATGATACTAATTTAGATGATGAAGTTTCTAAATTTTTATCCGGATTTAAAATGATTTATTGTAATTTAGTAAACATTTTAAAAAGTTATGGAGTCATTGAAATAGATGGCAACAATAAACCTTTTGATCCAACATATCATGAAGCTATTATGACTGAAAAACGTGATGGTGTTCGTGAAGGTATGGTACTTGAAGTGCTACAAAAAGGTTATATTTTAAAAGATAAAGTTATTAGACCAGCAATGGTTAAAGTTAGTGAATAAGGAAAGGTGATTATATATGAGTAAAATTATAGGTATAGATTTAGGTACAACAAACAGTTGTGTTTGTGTATATGAAGGTGGAGAAGCTAAAGTTATAGCTAATCCAGAAGGAGAAAGAACAACTCCTTCAGTAGTAGCTTTTAAAAATGGTGAAATTATCGTTGGTGGAGCTGCTAAAAGACAAATGATTACTAATAAAGATACTATTTATTCTATTAAAAGATTAATGGGTACTAATGAAAAAGTAGAAGCTAATGGAAAGAAATATACTCCACAAGAAATTTCTGCTATGATATTAGGAGATTTAAAGAAAACAGCTGAAGCTTATTTAGGAGAAAAAGTTACTAAAGCAGTTATTACTGTTCCAGCATACTTCAATGATGCCCAAAGACAAGCAACTAAAGATGCTGGTAAGATTGCTGGATTAGAAGTTGAAAGAATTATCAATGAACCAACTGCTGCAGCTTTAGCTTATGGATTAGACAAACAAGATGAAAATCAAACTGTTTTAGTTTACGACTTAGGTGGTGGAACATTTGATGTATCTATCCTTGAATTAGGTGATGGTGTATTTGAAGTTAAATCTACAAGTGGTAATAATAAATTAGGTGGTGATGATTTCGATAAGAGAATCATGGATTACTTAGTTGATCAATTTAAAAAAGAAAACAATATTGATTTATCTAAAGATAAAATGGCAATGCAAAGAATTAAAGATGCTGCTGAAAAAGCTAAAAAAGATTTATCAGGAGTTACTACAACACAAATTAGTTTACCATTCTTATCTCAAGGTGAAGATGGACCATTACACTTAGAAATGAGTTTAACAAGAGCTAAATTTGAAGAATTATGTCATGATTTATTTGAAAGTACTTTAGAACCAGTTAGAAAGGCTATGAAAGATGCTAAATTATCTAAATCAGATATTGATAAAGTTATTTTAGTAGGTGGATCTACTCGTATTCCTAAAGTTCAAGAAATTATTAAAAATGAATTAGGTAAAGAACCATCTAAAGGTGTAAATCCTGATGAAGTAGTTGCTATGGGTGCTGCTATTCAAGGTGGTGTATTAACTGGTGATGTTAATGATATCGTATTACTAGATGTAACACCATTATCATTAGGTATTGAAACATTAGGTGGAGTATGTACTGTATTAATTCCAAGAAATACAACTATTCCTACAAGTAAATCTGAAGTATTCTCAACTGCTGCTGATAACCAACCCGCTGTAGATATTCACATTTTACAAGGTGAAAGAAGTATGGCAAGTGATAACAAAACATTAGGTAGATTCCAATTAACAGGAATTCCTGCAGCTCCAAGGGGTGTACCTCAAATTCAAGTAACATTTGATATTGATGCAAATGGTATCGTTAATGTTAAAGCAAAAGATTTAGGTACTAACAAAGAACAAGCTATTACTATTACAGCAAGTACTAATTTATCAGATGAAGAAATCGATAAAATGGTAAAAGAAGCTGAAGCAAATCGTGAAGCTGATGAAAAGAGAAAAGAAGAAGCAGATGTTAAAAATGAAGCAGAACAATTAATCTTTATGACTGAAAAATCAATTAAAGATTTAGGTGATAAGATTGATGCTAAAGATAAAGAAAAAGCTGAAGAAGAAATTAAAGAATTAAAAGAAGCATTAGAAAAAGATAACTTAGATGATATTAAATCTAAGAAAGAAAAATTAAATGAAACTGCTATGGCATTCGCAACTAAAGTTTACGAAGAAGCAGCTAAAAAAGCACAAGCAGAACAATCTGATACAACTGAATCTGATAAAAAAGACGACGTTCAAGATGCTGAATTTGAAGAAAAATAAGGAAGTTCTAGGTCATCTAGAACTTTCTAGTGTAAAGGAGAATATATGGGAAAATTACAAAAAACAAGAGATGAAATAGAAACTAAGTATACATGGGATTTAACGTTAATCTATAAAACTGATAAGGATTTTGAAAAAGATTATGAAAAAGTAAGTAAGGAAATAAATGATATAACTAAATATCAAGGAGTTTTAGTTAAAAGTGCTAGTAATTTATTAGGTTATTTGAAATTATCTAATGAATTAGAAAGAAAACTATATAAATTATATTATTACGCTAATTTAAAAAATGATCAAGATACTACTAATACTAAATATCAAGCAATGTTAGGTAAAGTAAAAAATTTATTAACTAAGTTTGAAGAAATAGACGCTTATGCTGAACCAGAATTGATGAGCGTTGATTATGATTTAATTGAAAAATATTATGAAGAAGAAAAAGAACTAAAAGAATATGAATTTGTTTTAAGTAATCTATTTAGGTTCAAAAAACATATTTTATCTAAAGAAGTTGAGGAAGTTTTATCATCTTTAAGTAATTCATTAAATAATAGTAGTGAAACTTATGAATTATTAACTGACTCAGATATGAAATTTGGTTATATCTTAGATGAAAATAATGAAGAAGTAGAACTAACAGAAAGTAATTATAGTGTATTTTTACATTCTAAAGATAGAAGAGTAAGAAAAGATGCTTTTAATAAAGTTTTAACTACTTATGGTGAATATAAAAATACTATTAGTTCAACTTTTGCTGGAAATGTTGATACATTAACAACTTTAGCCAAATTAAAAAAATATGATTCTAGTTTAGAAGCTGCTTTATTTAGTGATAATGTTGATATTAAAGTATATAATAATTTAATTAAAACTATTAAAGATAATTTAGATGTATTATATAAATACTTTAAATTAAAAAAAGATTTCTTAAAATTAGATGAGTTTCATTTATATGATCAATATGTTGATTTAGTAGAAGAAAATACTAAAAAATATACGTTTGAAGAAGCTAAAGATTTAGTAATTGAAGCTTTAAGTGTATTAGGTAGTGATTATATTAAAAATTTAAATAAAGCTTTTGATGAAAGATGGATTGATGTATATAACAACAAAGGTAAAAGAGGAGGAGCTTATTCTAGTGGCTTTTATGATACTAAACCTTATGTTTTATTAAATTATGAAGGTACTATTAATGATGTATCTACTTTAGCTCATGAATTAGGTCATTCTATGCATACTTATTACTCTTGTTTAAATAATCCATATCAATATTCTCATTATAAAATATTTGTTGCTGAAGTAGCATCAACTGTAAATGAATTATTATTGAATTTCCATTTATTAAATAAAGGAAGTAAAGAAGATAAAAAATATATTTTAAGTAATTTAATGAATTTATTTAAAGCTACTATTTATAGACAAACTATGTTTGCGGAATTTGAAAGAGATATGCATAATTTAAAAGAACAAGGTGGCGTATTAACTAACGAAGTATTATGTGATAATTATTACAAATTAAATTTAGAATATTTTGGTAATGATGTAGTAGTTGATGATGAAATAAAATATGAATGGGAAAGAATACCACATTTCTATTATAATTTCTATGTTTATAAATATGCTATAGGTTTATCTTGTGCATGTTATATTGTTGATAATATATTAAATAAAAAAGAGAATGCTTTAGAAAATTATTTAAAATTCTTAAGTAGTGGTGGATCTCTTTATCCAATTAATGAACTTAAAATAGCTGGTATTGATGTTACAAAAAAAGATGTTATCGAATCAGCAATCAAAATGTTTGATAGCTTTATTGAACAATTTAAAGAACTTATGTAAGAAGGTGTTGTTATGAAAAAAGATTATTATGAAATATTAGGTGTTTCTAAAACAGCTAGTCAAGATGAAATAAAATCAGCTTTTAGAAAACTAGCTAAGAAATACCACCCAGACGTTTCTAAAGAAGAAAATGCTGCTGAAAAATTTAAAGAATGTCAAGAAGCATATGCTGTATTATCTGATGAGGCAAAAAGAAAACAATATGATCAATTTGGTCATGCTGCATTTGAAAATAATGGTGCTGGTGGTTATGATTTCTCTGGCTTTGATTTTTCAGATATATTTGGGGATATATTCGGTTCTGGTTTTGGTTTTAATTTTGGTGGTTCATCTAGAGGTAAATCAAGAGGTAGAGATAAAGTTATGCGTGTTGATTTAACTTTTGAAGAAGCTGCTTTTGGTACTAAAAAAACAATTAATTTAGATACTTATACTGATTGTAGTGAATGTCATGGTAAAGGTGGTTTTGATGAAGAAGTTTGTTCAACTTGTCATGGTAGTGGTACAGTAGCTGCTGAACAAAGAACTTTATTTGGAACATTTATGACAAAAACTACTTGTCCTAAATGTAAAGGTAAAGGAAGATCTTATAAAAGAAGTTGCTCTAAATGTTCTGGAACAGGTAAAGTAAAAGTAAATAAAGATATTGAAGTTAAAGTTCCAGCTGGAGTTGATACTGGTAATCAACAAAGAGTATCTGGTTATGGAGAATATAGTGAATATGGTAATGGTGATTTATATTTAGAATATCGTGTATTACCTCATGAATTATTTGAAAGAGATGGCAATGATATTTATTTAGAAGTACCATTAACTATTACAGAAGCTGTTTTAGGATGCAAAAAAGAAATTCCTACTATAAGTGGTACTGTTAAATTAACTATTGAGCCAGGTAGTAATACAGGCGATAAATTAAGATTAAAAGGAAAAGGTATCGAAGATGTACATAGCTACCGAAAAGGTGATATGTATGTTGTTTTAAATGTAATTGTTCCTAATAAATTATCACGTGATCAAAAGAAACTATTTGAACAATTAGCTAAAACTGATTTAGAAACTAAAGAATTTAATAAATTTAATAATTATATGAAAAAATAAGGACTATTTTAGTCCTTATTTATTTTTATTTCTATAAATTTATATTGACCATTATATTGACTGAATAAATTTTCGATTGTTCCTGTTAACTCTGGATTTTCGGTAATTGTGTATCTATTGAATGAAATAGTTGTTAATTCTGGATAACTTGTTTTAAATGTTTCTAATTCATCTGGATATAAAAATTCAATAACAGATAAAATACTATTATATGTTAAGGTTGTTAAGTTATCTTTTTCTGCTAAAATAATAGTTGATGTTTTTTTATCACCATATTTGTAAAATACTAAATTACCTTTATTAAATTGTATACTGCCAGATTCTTTAATAAAACTTTCATATTTTTTTAAATCATTTAATTCTATATACATTGTTTTTAAACTTGATGTATCTATTTTTTTATCAACATCAATACTTATTTCACTATTTTCATTATTAATATTATAATTTATTCCATCAATTTGAGATGTTGTAAAATCTATAGAACTTAAGAAATTATATGTTTCATTTTCTTCTGTTCCATGGAATTGACCAATATTATCAGCTATTACTAAGAATAAAATATTAGCAGTTAAATCAGTAGTTTTAAAACTTGTTTTTAAAGTTCTATTTTCTAAAGTATATTCATATAATGTTGGTTCTTGATTTTCTACTTTTACTGAAATGATTAATTTATTATTTTCAATATAAGCATTAATTTCACTAGTTTCTTGTAATTGTTTAATAGTAGAATTGTTATTAAAATTATTTAAAATATCATTTAAAGTTATTTTATTTTCTGGTTGTTCAATTGGTGGATTAGGAGTAGGATTTGGTGTAGGAGTTGGTTCTGATGTTGGTTTGTTAAAGAAAGTGAAATATACTACAGCACCTATACCAATTATCACAATTAATAATAACAATATAATGATTAATTTGTTAGATTTTTTCTTTGGTTTGCTTTCATCTTTGATATCATCAGTTTCATCATTTTCTTGTTTTGGTTTTTCAATTAATTCTTCTGTTTTAATTAGTTCATTAGGATTTAATGGATTTACAATATCCAATTTATTTGTTGATTGTGTAGGTTGCATTTGTTGAGCAGGTTGAACCTGTTGAGTAGGTTGAACCTGTTGAGTA
>CAMLWC010000029.1 GCA_946488855.1 uncultured Mycoplasmatota bacterium | reverse complement strand
AATTACTCATTATCATCAGTTTTTGGTTCCACCAACACTATTTGACAAAGAGCCGATAGTTTTAATTTTAATCTAATAAACCAACATACTTAGCTACTAATTTATATAAATCAGGATCTTTAACTTCTAATACAGATTTTTTACCATTATAATCAACTTCTTCAAAAATGACATATTCATCTAAAACATCTTCTTCATCATCTGTTAGTCTAGCAGATACATAATAATTATGTCCTTTATATACAGCTTGTTTAATTACAACATATTTTTTACCATTTTCAAGTTCCATAACTTGATTAATTCTATTTTCCATAATTATCTTGTTCTTCCTCCTTCAGAAAATTCTTGACTAAAAATGTCATTTAAATTATCCCATGTATCATCTGAAATTTCACCATCATGATTTTCAGCAGCTATTTCTTCTACTACATCTTCAACTGTTTTGTTGTCAGTTGTTGTATTATCTTCGTATGTGTTTGTAATAGTACCATCATCAGCAACTGATGATGAAGTTATATTTTGATCTTCAGTTACATCTCCAACTGTTATTCCTTCTTGTTCTAACCTATCAATTATTTCATCTGCAACTTGTTGTTGTGGAGTTTCTGTTTCGCCAGATGACAATTCTACATTATCAGTAACTGAAGCTGTATTATCATCTGTTTGAAGTATACCAACTTGTCCTTCTTCAACAACTTGTGTTTCATGTTCAGGTTCTGGCTCAGGTTCTGGCTCAGGAACTGGCTCAGGTTCTGGCTCAGGTTCTGGCTCAGGTTCTGGATCAGGTTCTGGATCAGGAACTGGCTCAGGTTCTGGCTCAGGTTCTGGATCAGGTTCTGGATCAGGAACTGGCTCAGGTTCTGGATCAGGTTCTGGCTCAGGTTCTGGATCAGGTTCTGGATCAGGTTCTGGATCAGGTTCTGGTTCAGGTTCTGGATCAGGAACTGGCTCAGGTTCTGGCTCAGGAACTGGCTCAGGAACTGGCTCAGGTTCTGGATCAGGAACTGGCTCAGGTTCTGGTTGAGGATCTGGTTTAGAGTCAGGTTTTGATTCTGGTTTAGTATTATTTACATTAGTATTTGGATTTTTAACATTGTCATTTTCTTTTGTATCTTCATCTAACTCATCATTAATATCAGATAGATTTTCATCTAAATCAATATCAAAATCAGGCAATTCAATATCATCAACTGTTTCCACAATTTCTCTATTTGGCAAATCAACTTTGTCGCTCGAACAACGTGATAGACCTATACCCATAGTTAAAGCAATTATAGCAGCGGCTACAGCAGCTTTTACTCTTCGCATAAATGCTTTATTTTTAATTTTTTCTAAAATCTTATTTTTAGCTTTTTTCCAAAAACTTATAGGAATTGGAACAACATCATCATTTTCTTTCTCTTCGTCTACAGAATTAGTAAATGGAGAAATAATTGGATCTGCAATTGGAATTAATCCTTTTTCATTACTTATAGGCATCAAACCTTTTTCGTTGCTTATAGGCATTAAATCTTTTTCTTTTCCCTTTTCTTTAGTAGGATCTACTAAAACAAAATCAGTATTTGGTTCATCTTTTTTTGCTATATTTTCATTTAAATCCATATTTGGAGTTATAGGAACTACTTTTGGTTGTTTTTTTAGATTAATTTTAGATATAATGCCATCCAAAGAATTTTCATAATCATAATATACTGCATTTTCACGCATCTTTAACATATCTAATTGACCTTTTAATACTTCTAATTTCGATTGATCTTCAGCCATTAAAAATTTATCAACGCCAGTTCTTTCATTTAAAGATTTTTTCTTAGTTTCTAATAATTTTGCATCATTATTTCTAAGTGCTTCTAAATTTTTCTTATCTTTTTTAGCTAAAGTTACTAAGAGATCAATTGAAAGAGCAGATTTTGTTAATCTTTCTATTTTTTTATTTGATTCATTAATTTCTTTTTGAATTTTTTTCTTTTCTCTTGATATTTCTTCTTTTTGTTGTTCATATATTTCAGTTGGCAAAGTAGCTTCTCTTACTCTTAATTCCATCAATTGAGAATTTAAATTATCCCTATTATTTTCTTCTTGTTCAATTTTTGTTTCAAAATCTTTTCTATTATTTTCATAACGAATAAAATTAGCTTCTATAGCTTGAATATCAGAATCATATTTAGCTATGCTAGACTCTAAATTATTAATTTCATAATTCATAGATTCAACAGCAAACATAGAAGGTAAATAATTATTTGGATTTGATAATTTTTCTTCTAATGTTAATTTTTCCATTATAACTTCAGCTTGCATTTTCTTATTAGCTTCTAATTCTTGATCAGCATTTGCATAATTTTTATTTGCTATTTTTTCAGGCATTTTTGCTTTCAATTCTTGCAATCTTGACAAAATAATTTTATCATCAATTCTATTATTTTCAATATCATCAATTAAACTTTCTAATTCAACAGGAAAATCAAAAGAAATATATTCTTCCCTATTGTTAAATGCTTCTATAGAAGCTTGTAATTGCAACAATTTTCTTTGATCATTATCTTTTTTTACATGATCAATATTATCTTTAAAATTATTTTCTTTAGATTGAACATTTTCTAACAATTTTGAATATCTATCTTTACTGTTACCTAAAGTATTAGCACGTCTATTCAATTCTTCTTTATTAGCATTTAAGTCACTTAATTCAGTATTAAATAGCTCTAATTCAGATCTCAAATATTCAATATCTTCCCTAGCGCTAGCTATTTTACTCATTACTTCTTTATCTTGTTCTGGAGTTGGATTATTGCCTAAATTTCTAAGCTCAACCCCATATTGATCTAAATTTCTTTGTGCTTCACTTAATAATGCATTACAAGCGGCAATTTCTCTATTAACAAAATCAATTCTATTATTATTACTCATTCTATTTGCTTCATTTTGAGCTATCTCTTCATTTGTTTTATCTATTCTAGTATTATAGTCATATATTTTTGATTGATTATTTATATATGAAAAATCTTGATAATTTTCATCATTAGATAATTTATTTTCTAATTGTTTTACTTGTAATTTCAACATTTCACGTTGATTTTGAATGTTTTTTAATTCTTTATCTCTAGTATCAGCAGTTATGGATATGACTTGATCATATTTTAAGGTATTAGCCATTTCTCTTAACTGATTTAATAATTCATCTCTTGTCATAAATCCTCCTTATTCTTCTAAATTTCTATATTGCATTTGATATTGATATCTTATTTTATCTATTTTATTGATATCGCCCAAACTGTAAACTTCATATTTTAATTCTCTAAATGCCTCTAACATTTCACTTAATGTTACATAACCATCAGTTATAGGTAACCATTCTTCATAATTACCTGTTCCTTCACCTTCAGCTAATCTATAATATTTATGAACAGTAGCTTTTGTTGATTCATCTTTAATAGCACCATTAACAGGTGAACTAATATAATAAGTTATTTCATCATCAGCACTACTTGAACCACTTGGATAATAGCTTTTTTCGGTAGCTTTAGTATACCATTTCCACATAGTATCAGTATATTTATATCCTGATTGTTTTTCGCATTTTACACCATTTAAGTAATTTGTTGTACAAGATTTAGTAGTATAATCTGACCAATTACCACAGCTTGGAAAATCCATATTATTTATTTGTTCAGCAGTAACTTTAACTTCATCTTTTCCATTACAAGTAAAACGAATATCTTTTGTTTTAGAATGTGTACCTGAACATGGTTTATTATCAGTAACTGCATCATTTGGATTATTTGGATTTACACAAACCCAAACATATGGTCTTGCAACTGATTGTGTTCTATATAATGTTGCATTTTCTATTTTTCTATAACTAGCGTCACTTGGTTTAGTTACTGAATATTTTGTTACGGTAGTACTACTTCCTTTTGTAGGATAACCTTCAGGTTGAGTTGAAGAATATCCTCCATTGTTCCAATAATTATTAACTGTTTTTTCTGTATACCATTTATATCCTATTTGTTCATCATCTTTACCAGTATATCCACTTTTTGGAATAGATGCATAATATTCAATTACTTTAGTTACATCTGTCAAATCTTTTGGATAATAATATTTTGTTCCTGTTTGTAATTCTTCTCCTAAAAATTTAAATCTAATATCAGAAGTATCTTCAATATCATCTTCAGTACCATCTTGCCACATACCATAATTAGTATCTTCTACTTCACACTCTAAAATAGCAGAATAATGGTATGTCTTACTTTCTAAATAACATACATTAACATAAGTCTTTTCCTTATCGCATGTTTCATAATCACTAACTTTAATTAATCCTTCTTTTTCTAAATCAGCTAAAGTCACAACAAAACATTCACCAACTTCACTTGGTAACATATCAGGATATTTTTCATAATAATCCTTTGCAGCTTCTATTAAATCATCTCTTAAACTTGTTTTACCACAAGCTTTCAATAAAAGTAATATGATAATTATAATAGCCACTAATATTAAAAATGAAATTATTACTCTTCCCCAAGGAATTTGATTTTTTTCTTCTTTATATTCAGTGTAATCATAATTTTCATTATTATAGTTATCGTTCATACATTTCCACCTCTAGAATAATAATACCATTTTTATTAATAATTTACAAGCAAAAAAATTAAATTTGTGTAAAATAATTGATTAAACCATTTTTTATACTAATTGCTATTTTTTCTTGATAATTTTCTTGTTTCAATAAATATCTTTCATTAGGATTAGAAATGAATCCCACTTCTAATAAAACTCCAGGCACTTTTACTCTTTGATATAAATAATGATCATTTATTTCTTTATATTCACGATTAGTTTTTAAATCTATTTTAAATTGTTCTTGCATTATTTTAGCTAATATTTCATTTCTTTCATTTATTTTATCATAAAAAGCTTGGGCTCCCTGCCAAGTACTAGAAACATCAGAATTTAAATGAATTGACAAATAAATATCAGCATTTGATTCATTTATTATATTTGCTCTTCTTGATAAATCACTTCTTTTTCTATTGATAGCATTTTTAACTGATAAATCATAATCATCATATCTAGTCAAATATACTATAGCCCCATTTTTTTCTAGTTCTTTTTCTATTTTTAAACTTATTTGCAAATTCAAATTAGATTCATATAAATCATTATATATTGCCCCTGGATCTGCACCACCATGACCTGGATCTAAATATATAACTTTTCCTAATAAAGGTAAATTTAAAGCGTTAATAATTCCAAATGTATATAAACTAATTAAAAATAATAGCAAACAAAATATTTTATTTTTCATACATTTCACCTATTTAAATATATGAAAAAAAAGTAGATAAATCTACTAATTATTAATAGCATGATGAACAGTTGGACTAGTTATATTTAATGAAGCAAATACATAACCATGAGATAGTCCGTATTTAATTATTTCTTCTACTGCTTTAACACTTCCATAATTTGTATCATGTTGTAATACCACATTATTTCCTTTTCTTAAACTTCTAATAACTGTATTAGTTATTTTATTTGAATCTTTAGTTGTAGTATCTGCTGAAGAAACATTCCAATCAAAATATTTATAACCTTTTAATTCTACTTCTTTAGCCAATCTAGTCATTATCCCTTTGTTAAATTTACTTACAGTATTTGAACTACCACCAGCAAATCTTAAAATTTTACTATATTTACCTGTTATTTTTTTTATTCTTTTATTAACTTTATCAACATCTTTAAAAAATGCTTCTTCACTTTTATATATTTCATTATATTTATGACTATAGCTATGAATTCCGATGCTATGCCCTTCTTGATAAGCTCTTTTTATCGACGAATCACTGCCATTACTAGTTACAAAAAATGTTGCCTTTACATTGTATTTTTTTAATATATCTAATAAAGTATTAGTATAACTACTTGGACCATCATCAAAAGTTAAATAAATAACTTTATTGCCTACTGGAATATCAGGATTTTTATTATATACATAAATTGTTCTAGTTATTTCTGCTTTATTATTTAAATCATCAGCAACAAAATATTTTATAGTATATTTACCAGTTTTGTTAACATCGACATTACTTTTTATTTCTACTCTATCAGTTATATTTCCTAAACAATTATCAGTTGCAGTATATCCTAATTCATTATATTTTTCACCAATTTTCAAGTAAACAATACTAGGACCTTTTAATTTTATTTGTGGTTTATCATTATCTTTATATTCTATTGGGATTTCTAAAATAGTTTCATTATTTGAACTATCACTAACTTTCAAGACATATTTATTATCAATTACTTCTTTAGTTACTTTTTCAGTTATATCATTATCATAATTATCCACAGCTTTATATACAATATCACCATTTTTATTTGGACAAGATTCAATTACATCTTTATCCACAGTAATAACTGGAGGTTCATCATCATAAACCTTTATTTCTTTTTCTATTTTTTTATTTTTAAATAATATTTTTGATTCATATTTGATTTTATAATTACCAATTATATTAGTATCAACATTACCTTCTATATTAACGGGTAATTTAAACAAGCAAAAACCAAATATATCCTCTAAACAACTTGATACTTTTTCTTCATATTTATCAAATACTTTAACAGTATCACTATCCACAGTTATACTAATTTTTAAAGTAAAAATATAAAATAAAATAATAAAACTTATAACGCCTATGATAACTACTTTTTTCATAATATACCTCATTTAATTATTTTATCATAAATATATTTTTTTAAAAGTCATTATGTCAAATATTAAAAAATTAGACACATTTGTGTCTAAAATAAATTCCATGGATAATAATTAGGTAATGATTCTTCAAAAGCTAATTTTTCCTTTGTTATTGGATGATAAAAAGTTAATTTATTAGCAAATAAGCAAACAGGTATTTTTTTTACTTCTATCTTATTATATTTATTATCTCCTACTAATGGATGATTATGATATGAAAACTGAACTCTTATTTGATGTGATCTTCCTGTTTTTAAATTAATTTTAACTAATGAATAATTATTAACATATTTTACTAATTCATATTCTAAAATTGATTCTTTACCATTTTTATCTACTTTAGTTATATTTGTTTTTTTATCTTTTAATAAATTATCTTTATAAATACCTTTATCAACTTTACCAATAACTATAGCGTGATATTCTTTTTTAAACTCTTTTAATCTTATTTGCTCACTTAATCTTGAAGCTGCTTTACTAGTTTTAGCAAACACCATAACACCACTTACTGGTCTATCTAATCTATGAACTAAGCCTAAATAAACATTACCTGGTTTGTTATATTTTTCTTTTAAATATTTTTTTAACATGTTTAATAAATCTTCATCTTTAGACTCATCTTCACAAACTGGTACATTAACAGGTTTTACAACTACTAATAAGTGATTATCTTCATATAGTATCTTCATTTTCCCATCTTCCATATATACCACAAGGTAAAACTAAATTATTATCTTTAATAGGTAAACCAATTTCTCCAGCGGTAACTTTTCCTTTATATTTACTTTCTAAAGTAGTTTTTAAAATATTATATAAAACTGTACTTGATATACCAGTTGTATAAGCATTAATTAAGAAAAATAATGGTTCATCACTTAATATTTTTAAACATTCATTGATTAAGTTATATAAATTATCTTCAAACTTCCACATTTCACCATTAGGGCCTCTTCCATAGCTAGGTGGATCCATAATAATTACATCATATTTATTACCTCTTCTAAATTCTCTTTGCACAAACTTCAAACAATCATCGACAATAAATCTTATTTTATTATTTTCTAAACCACATAACTTCATATTTTCTTTAGCCCATTCAACCATACCTTTAGATGCATCAACATGAACAACATCAGCACCAGCGTAACTTGCAGCCATTGTAGCTCCACCTGTATAAGCAAATAAATTTAAAACTTTTATTTTTCTTTTACTATTTTTTATTTTATTTATTGAAAAATCCCAATTAGCTGCTTGTTCAGGAAACAATCCAGTATGTTTAAAATTAGTTGGACTTACTTTAAATTTTAAATCTTTATATTTTATTATCCAATAATCAGGCAATTGTTTTTTATATTCCCAATAACCTCCACCTTTATTAGAACGATGATAAAACGCATCTATATTATTCCACAAATTACTATTTTTAATAGGCCACATAGCTTGAGGATCTGGCCTTCTTAAAATAACATTTCCCCATCTTTCTAATTTTTCACCATTACCAGCACTTAAGCATTCATAATCAACCCATTCATTACTTAACAACATAAAATCACCTTTATTAATTATATCATAAATAAAAGAGGATTTTAAATCCCCTAATATAGATATTATTAAAATTTCCATGTTCGATAATCACTTAATTTAAAATTATCATTATAATTCATTTTCACATTAAATTCTTTAATATATTTTTCAATTTCTTCTTTTGAAATATATGATTCCCCAACTATCATATTATTAGAAACAATAATATCTTTTACACCACTTATAAAAGGCATTCTATCATATATATATAAAATATCAGCCATGTAAGAAATATTATTATCATATTGCTGTGCTTTTTTTAATGAGTAATTTTCTTCAATTTTTTCGATTAAAATAGAACAATCACCGCCATCCCAATAATCATTTTTACAGTTTTTAAGTCGTAACATTGGAATTTTATTTTCTGATTGCTTATATTCTAATTCGATTATAACATAGTAATTTATGTTATTTATTTTTATTCTTTTTAATATTTTCACTTCATCACCTTTTCTACATCTTAACAAATTATTTTAAATATTTTATCTTAAAAAAATTTAAAAGTCAATTTAGTATTCGCTTATATCATAATATAATTGCATAAAAAATAATTTTATTATATAATTTAAATAGGAGGGTTAAAATGGAAATAGAAGAAATTATAAAAGATTGTATTGATAAAGTTGACACTATTAAAGCTGAAGAAGAAAAACAAAAACAAGATGCAATAAATGAATTATTAAAATTAAGAAAAAAAACTATAAAATTAATTGATAGTGCAAATAAATTGTTATCAAAAAGGCAACGACAATTACAAGAAATAAATAAAGGAATTTGTCAATTACAAGGCCATACTTTTACTAATTGGGAAGAACACGATGGTTTTATCGATCGTTCATGGTATTATGCTAGAGAATGCAAAATATGTGGTAAAAAGGAACGTAGTGAATACGAACCAGAAGAATTTAAAAAACAATTAAAATTAAAATAGTAATCTAAATTTGATTACTATTTTTCATTATAAATTTTTTCATATATTTTTTTAATATCTTCAATATTAGCTTCTTTTGGATTACCACCTAAACAAATATCATTATAGGCAGCATTAGCTAACCAATCAATATCTTTTAATGAAACATTTAATTCTTTTAAATTAGAAGGAATACCTAATTTTTTATTCATATTTTTTATAGAATTTACTATATTATTAGCTACTTCTTCATCAGATAAATTATCAATTTCTAAATTCATAGCTTTAGCTATTTCTTTTAATTTATCATAACAAACATTAGAGTTATATTCTATTACATAAGGTAAAATAACAGCATTAGCTATACCATGTGGTGTATCATATAAAGCTCCTAATGGATGAGCCATAGCATGAACTAAACCTAAACCTACATTAGAAAATCCCATACCGGCTATATATTGACCTAATCCTACGTTTTCAATAGCTTTTTTATCTTTTTCATTTACCGCTTTTTCAATACTATTAAATATTAATTTAATTGCTTCTAAATGAAACATATCAGTCATTTCCCAAGCTGATTTAGTAATAAATCCTTCAATAGCATGAGTTAAAGCATCCATACCTGTAGATGCAGCTACCATTTTAGGCATTTCCATCATTAATTCTTGGTCTATAATTGATAAAACTGGAATATCATGTGGATCAACACATACCATTTTTTTAACTCTTTCCTCATCAGTTATAACATAGTTAATAGTTACTTCAGCGGCTGTTCCAGCAGTAGTTGGAATAGCAATAATTGGTAATGATTTATTTTTTGTTTCTGCATTACCATCTAAAGAAACAACATTACTAAATTCAGGATTAGTCATAATTATACCAATTGCTTTAGCAGTATCAATAACTGATCCACCACCAATAGCTATAATATAATCAGCATTAATTTCTTTACATTTGCTAACGCCATCTTTAACATTTTTTATAGTTGGATTTGGTTTTATCTCCATAAATAATTCATATTCAAATCCATCTAATACTTCTAAAACTTTATCAGTAACATTTTTTAATATATTTTCTTGAGTTACTATTAAAGCTTTTTTATATCCTCTTTTTTTTATTTCATCTTTTAATACACTTCTTGAACCATAACCAAAATAAGAAGTTTCATTTAATATAATTCTGTTAATCATTTTATCGCCTCTAATAAAAATTATATTATCATAAAACTTCTTAGTCAAGAAAAATATTTTTTTACCTGTCAACTTATAGTCTAGATATAGCTTCTTTAATTACATCAATAGAATTCTGTAATTTATTAGTTTCTTCTTCTGTTAAATTGACAAAAATCTTACCTTTGATACCATTTTTATTAATAATAGCAGGTAATCCTATAAATATATTGTTATTTTCATCATAGGTTGACACTGTTATAATACTATTTTCATTATTTAAAATAGCATTAGTAATTCTAACTAAGCACATACCGATTCCATAATACGTTGCTCCTTTTCTGTTGATTATTTCATAAGCAGCATTTTTAACATTCAAATAAATTTCATTTAATTCATTATCATTTAAATAATCTTTAATATTTTGCAATCCTATATTAGCGTTACTCCAAGGTACAAATTCAGAATCTCCATGTTCACCTATAACATAAGCATGAACATTCTTAGGACTTATTTCTAGTTTTTCAGCAATCATATATCTCAATCTAGCAGTATCTAAACTAGTACCTGAACCAATTACTTTATTAGTAGGTAATTTAGAATATTTCCAAGTCAAATAAGTCATTACATCTAATGGATTAGTAGCCACTAAAAAAATACCATTAAAACCATTATCCATAACTTTAGTAACAATATCTTTAAAGATTTTACTATTTTTATAGATTAAATCCATTCTTGTTTCGCCTTTTTCTTGATTAGCTCCAGCCGCAATAACTACCATAGTAGCATCTTTACAATCTTCATAACTACCAGCTTTAATATCAATTTTATTTGGGGCAAAAGCTAAACAATGATTTAAATCCATTACTTCACCTATTACTCTTTCTTTATCTAAATCAATTAAAACTAATTCATTAACATTAGTATTTTGATTCAATAAAGCATAAGCATAACTCATTCCAACATTACCACAACCGATTAAAACTATTTTATTCATTTTTTCTTCCTTTCAATAGTATCAAAAAAAATATTAGAATCATAATTGATTTTTTTCATTAATATTTTTTTTGTACGTAATAATTGATCATTAGTCATTAAATCTAAATTATTTAATAACTTTTTTAATTCATTATCATAATTAATATCATACACATCCAATTTTTCTAAATCACTAATTTCTTTTTCAATCATCTATTTCCTTTCCTCCTATTTTCATTAACAAATTTTGTTATTTCTTCTAACACACTATCACTTTTTTCTAATAAATCATTTATTTCATTTTTATTCTTTGGGTAATCACGACTACATAATAAATTATATAATACTCTTCCATCATTAGATTTCTTTATGCCACAACCTAATATACAATATAATTTAGGTTCTATTTGTTTTATTACTATTCTAATTTGATCATCTTTTAATTTTCTAAATTCTTTATATTGAGAAGTAAATCCTTCAATTTGACGATTTGTTAATGTATTTTTTAATAGTGCTGTCAATAATTCAAATAGCCTATCCAAATATTCATAATTAATTTTTTTGAAATCCTTTAAAAAATAAGATTTCCCATTTTTATCTACAGCAAAAATTACTTTAATATCATTTATTTCTACTTTTTGATCATCTTTATCTTTTAACTTAAAATATTCTTCTCTAAAAAATGCATAAAACTTTATTAATGATTGATAATCTCTAATTATCTCCTTCTTTATTTCTAAATCGGCATAAAATTCTTTCGATTTTATAAAATTTATTTTTTCTAATATTTCCTCTTGGATTTTTTTAATCATTAGAATATAAAATAATTTTAGATCATTTTCATTATCAATTATATTTTTTAGTTCAGTTAAGTACTCTTTTAAACTTAATTGGTATTTTAATTGTTCAAAATAAAATTCTACTTTTTTTGCAATTTCTGAATTATAATCAATATCATTATCTTCAATAACTTCAAATCCAAATGAAAGCATATCTAAAACATCATTTTTGTATGTAAAAGGCAATCTATGCACTCTTTCGTAAATATATCTATTATAAATATTAATTATCTCCAAAAGCTTTATTTGTTCAATTTCAGGATAAGATTTTTCAACAAAAAATTCCTCTAAATATTTCACTAAACTAATAGAAATATATTGTTTATATTTAATTTTAGCTAATATATTTTTAAATTTTTTTATATGTTCCTTGTTTTTTGTTTTTTTTAATAATAGCTCTTTTTTTCTAGTTTCTAATGTACTACTTCTCTTTGTCAAATCTAAAATTATTTTTTTTATATTTTTTAAAACTTTTTCATATTCTGATGTGTCAACTATATTTTTTTTTTGATATATTTCTAATAAAATTAAATTTTTTGAAAGAACATTTGCAACATCCTTATCAACTGTATCCAATATAATAAATATTATTTCTTTATTTTCTATAATTGTTTCAATATTATTTGTATATGATAATATTTCTTTATATAAATCACTTTTTGTGCTTATAATTTCTAATTCTTCTTTTGTAAAATTATAATCATCAATTTCTTGTTCTAAAATATTAATTACTTGAAAAATATCTTTCATTCTATCACCTATTACATTCTAACATAAAAAAATAACCAAGTAAATACTTGATTATCTTTTACTAAATTGTGGTGCACGACGAGCTGCTTTTAATCCTGGTTTCTTACGTTCTTTTGCTCTAGCATCTCTAGTTACAAAACCAGCTCTTTTTAAAATTTTACGATAACTATTTTCTGATTCTTCATTTACTTTATCATATTCTAATAAAGCTCTTGTAATTCCTAATCTAATTGCTCCTGTTTGACCTGTAAAACCGCCACCATTAACTTTAACATCGATATCAAATGTTTTTTCGTTATTTGTAGCTACTAATGGTTGCATTAAATCCATAACATTAGTTTCATATGGGAAGAATTCTCTAACATCACGACCATTAACAGTAATTTTACCGCTACCTGAAGTCATTTTAACTTGAGCTACAGAAGATTTTCTTCTACCAGTACCAAGATATATTTTCTTTTCCATAAATTCCTCCTATTTCATTTCCTTTGGTTTTTGAGCCATATGTGGATGTTCGCTTCCAGCATAAACAAATAATTTTTTATACATTTGTCTACCTAATCTTCCCTTAGGTAACATACCTTTTACAGCTCTTTCAATCATTTCTACAGGATAGTTATCACGCATAGTTCTTGCAGTTCTTTCTCTTAATCCGCCAGTATATCCACTGTGGTTGTAATAAATTTTGTCATCTAATTTATTACCAGTTAAATTTACTTTACTAGCATTAATTACAATAACATTATCACCACCATCGATATGTGGAGTATAAGTTGGTTTGTGTTTACCACGTAATACTGTAGCAACTTTAGTAGCTAAACGACCTAAAGTTTCACCTTCAGCATCGATTACCCACCAATCTCTTACTACATCTTCTTTTCTTTGCATATAAGAATTTTTCATATTATTTTCCTTTCTTCCAAATAATGAATTGTCCCAAGATTCATTAAATGTGGGAATAAATTAATGTACCGCTTTTAATTATATAAAAAAAACATATATTTGTCAATGAAATTATATGTTTTTTGTTAACTTTTTATCTATTGTGAATTGAAAAAGTAAATTCCAGTTTCAATATTTGAAAAAACATATCCATGATAATAAGCATTTAACTTTAGATGAAAGAAAAATTATTCAAACTGGAATTGAAAATCGTTCAA
>CAMLWC010000028.1 GCA_946488855.1 uncultured Mycoplasmatota bacterium | reverse complement strand
TAATCAAGAAATTATTTTAATTTATTTTTAGGAATTAATCAAAAATTATTGACATTACATATTTATGTAATAGTATTAGTTTTTAATATAATTTTCTAAATCTTTGAATTTAATTTTTTTATTATAACCATTAATGAAAATATCATCACACTCTTCAAAGATTAGATAATCATTATTTTTAATTTTTAATACATGGGGCTTTACATAAGCAATATTTGTTTCTTTAATATTTTTAATATGTCCATTTTTAAAAGTATATTTAACATTTGCAAACCTACACATCATTTCAACCTTTCTTTTTAATTCATCACTTATCTTTAATTCTTTAGTTTCTATTGTTAACATATATAATCACTCTCACTTTCTTTCTTAAATAACAAAAAAACTAACATTTCTGTTAGTAATTTATTACTCTCGAAACTATAAAAGTTCGAGTTTCCTATCAATCTGGTGCCGAAAGACAGAATTGAACTGTCCGCTGATCCTTACCAAGGACCTGTTTTACCACTAAACTATATCGGCATAATGAAATTATATCACAATTTCATTATCTTTAGAATATAATAAACCTAATATTATAAAAAAGTATGGTGCAACATCTATTACACTTATATTTCCAAAAGCTTGAATACAATAACCTACAAAAGCTATAAACATAGCTATATAAAATTCATTTTTAAATTTAAATCCTTTAATAAAAATAATTAAACATAATAAACAATAAATAATTAAAGCAAATATTCCATTAGTTATCAAAATTTGATAATAAACATTATGAGCTTTATCATATATTAATCCTTTATCTTGAGGATAAACTACTCTCAAATTATCTAATCCTGCACCAAATAAATAATATTTTTTAGCTACTGGAATTAAATTTTTCCATAATCTTATTCTACTGCTACCATAATTATATTCTTCATTTTTAGAAACAATACTATTAACCGTATCAGTAATTTCATATTTAATATTATATCTACGATTATTTTCTTTAATTGTTTCATATCTTAAATTAAAAAAATAATCATTTATAAAAAATAAAGCAATTAACAAAATTATTAATTTTATTAAATTAACTTTGTTTATATTTTTAAAATAAACGATAATTAAAAATATTAATCCTAATAAAAATCCTATAAAAGGCGCTGTTGAATTTGCTAAATATAATCCTAAAGCATAAATAATAGATAAAATCAAATATATATTTTTTTTATTAAATAAATATAAAGTACTACTAATCAAAACAAGCATAACCATATAACTACCAAAGAAATTTGGATTACCACATAACCCCATTGCCATATACTCTTTAGAAAAATGCTTAATAAAACTAAAATCAGTATATACTTGTAAAAATGCATAAATAACTTGAATTATTCCTAAAATTAAAAATAATTTAATTATTTTTTCCTTATAATTTTTATGACAAATATTTTTAACATTTAAAAATACGAAATAATAATTTAAAATTGTAAGTAAGCCTTCATTACGATTAGTTTCTCCAAATATAGATATAGTTATATCTTGAGCTAAAATAGTGGATATTAAAGCTAAAATAATCAAAAAATAAATTATTATATCAACATAATTAATTTTTTTATAAATTAAATTTATTATATATAAAACCATAAAAATAGGTAAACTTAGCCACAAAACATAAACATGATTAAAAACATAAGAATTTTCTATTACTCCTGATAAGTATAAAACATAAGAAATAAATTTAAATAATGGAATACAAATCATAAATAACATAGTAAATCTATATGTAATTTTTTCTAGTATTGTCATAAATAACACCATCATAATTATATAACAAAAAACTTGCTTAAGCAAGTTATTTTTTTTATGGCGTCCTCGATTGGAATCGAACCAACGACCTACAGCTTAGGAGAAAGTCAGTTACAGTTTCAAATAGCGTTTGATTTTTTTAAAATGCTTATTTTTTCTTGTAAAACTCTGCTTTTTTTCAAATCATATTTTTAAATAACTAACTAATTTTTTAATTATTTTAAATATCTTTTGATTAAATTCGCCACAAAATCGCGACATGCTATTTAAAAATTCTGTTCTAACACGAGAACATCCAATTTTTTCCTTGATTATAGCATAAAATTTTTTATTTTTTATACCAGCAAAATAAAATTTGCTTTATAAAATAATCAAATATAACTATGTATTAATTTTTATATAATATTTACATCATATATACCATAAAAAATTTCAAAATAGTGAAAAGAAGAAATTATATTCTTCTTAATCACTAACTCTAATATTTGTACCATCAATATTTTTATATACTCTTTTTTCATTTTTAGAAACTTTTTTCATAATTTCATCTTCTAAATCAAAACCTAACATTTCTGACAATTCCATTAAATAAATTGCAATGTCAGCAAGTTCTTCGTTTAAATCATCTTTTTTCTTTCTATAGGCTTCAAAAGCTTCAGCTACTTCACCATATAAAAAACAAAATTCTTTTTCTACATTTGTTGTATTAAAACCTTTATTTATTTTGTTTTGCCAAATATCTTTTTGGACTTGTTTTAAATTCATTTTTTACCTCCATATTAAATTCATTATAATAATTTATTACTCCATAAATATTTTACTATAAAAATTTGTTTACTTAATTACATAACATGAGCGTCTTTTCTATATAAGATATTATACAATAATAATTATAAAAGTTATATAAATATATACTTTTTTTGAATAATCAAAAAATATTAATCTGAAAAAAACTATTACAAATTAATTATATATTTCTGGTTTGATAAGTAATTTTTTTAACAAATACTTATAAAGTCCAATAAATAACATTACTTTCAAAGTTATAATCTTTATATATCGAATATAAATCAAATATTATTTTTTTATAAAACGATTTATTAAAATAACTCATTATTTTTTCTTTACTCATGTTTCTATATCTATCATGTGGAACTGCAATTATTAGTACATCTAAGTCATGCAATTCTCTATAATTATCAAAATTAGTTTTTTTATCAAACAACATATAATCTGAAATCATACAATCAAAATGTAGCTTTTTTAATTCATCAAATATTAATTCAACTTTAGTATTTCTAATATCATCTGAATTAGCCTTGTAGGAATAACCTAAAATTCCTACTTTGATATTTTCTTTTTTTATATTATTTAGCAAACTATTCAAACTGTGTACTATAAATAAAGGTATATTCTCATTTGTTTTTCTAGATTGTTCAACTATATTCATATTATATCCATATTTTTTTCCTAAATTTATTAGATAATATGGATCAACACCAATACAATGTCCTCCAACTAATCCTGGAAAAACATCAACAAAATTCCATTTTGTTTTGGCTGTTTCCAAAACATCTATTGTAGATATATTCATCAAGTGGCACAATTGTGAAACTTCATTTACAAAAGCAATGTTCAAATCTCTTTGTGAATTCTCAATGATTTTTGATAGTTCTGCAACTTTTATACTACTAGTTCTATACAAATTGATATCAGGTATTAAGCTGTATAGTTTTTCAACTTGATCTAGCACAAAATTATTTTGTGCTGATATTACCTTAGTAATTGTATTAATTGTATGAATTTTATCGGAAGGATTAATTCTTTCAGGTGAGTACCCAACAAAAAAATCAATGTTATTCTTTAAACTGCTATTCTTCTCTAATAATGGTATACATATATCTTCTGTTACTCCAGGATAATAAAATGACTCAAATACTATTAATGTATTCTTTCTTAAATTATCTCCTATTGTTTTACATGCATTAATGACAAATTCCAAATTTGGATTATTATTATCATATATTGGTGTAGGTACGGCAACTATAACAGCATCTGATTTTCCAATACATTTACTATTATTGGTATATACAATATTATCATTTTTATTATTATTACCTAGTGCATTAATTTTTTCGTTATCAATATCATATGCATATACCTTTTTAGTTCTTGCAAATTCATTTATAAGAGGTTGACCAACATAGCCAACACCAACTACTGTTATTACAAAGTCCTTATTATTTATTTCTTTCATATTTTTCTCAACTCTTTCAACAAAGGAATAAGATACTTCTCACCTCCATAATTAATACCATTGTAACCTTCTGCATCACCATGATAATCTGTACCTGCAGTTTTAATAAAGTCATCAAAAAATTTATTTTCATCTAAATATTTACTAAATTCAATCGTATTTTTGGGATTAATAACTTCTATTCCATTTAATCCATAACTGAAAAAGATATTCATAGTGGAATCAAACTCATAAATAGATGAACATTGATTTAAAAGTGTCATTGGATGAGCCAATACTACTACAGAATTCAAAGATTTCAGTAAATCAATTGCTTCTTTAACCTGTAGTTTTTTTTGAACGATATATGATTGACTCCTAGAACCAATGAAGTTTTTATAAATAAAATCTACATCATCGGTATTAAATTTATCTAGCAATATTTTTGCAATAATTCGTTTATTTAACAAATCATTTGTGTGCTTGCTTATATCACTATCACTAATAACAATTCCATATTTATGTTCTAAAATTTTTATAGCTGATCTGCAAATATAATCATTTTCTAACTTTATTTGCTTTAAATATTCGTTAAGTTTTTTTAAATTATTGATTCCATATGCTAATAAGTGAATTTTTTTACTACCATAATTACAATCAATTTCAATACCATCAATTATAGTTATATTATCATACGATGTTGTTATACTATCACATATGTTATGATCGGTAAAAGATATGTATAATATATTATTGTTTAATGCAGATTTTATTAATTTTTCTCTACTTGAAATACCATCGCTTAATGTACTATGAACATGTAAATCATACTTAATAGCCATTTTTAATCAGCCTTTCATTTAATTCCCAAAGTGCATTCTTGTTGCTATCCCATTTTAAGAGTTTTGTTGCTTCACTATAATCAACCCATTTAAAAATTTTATGTTCATCAGATATTATTATTTCGGTATCATCAGCGCATACACCAAATGAATATTCTTTTACTATGTAAATTTCTTTTCCCCACTTTGTGCCAGAAATATTAATAGAAGGCATACTAACAAATGATGATAACTTTATTAAGTTTGAGTTATACGGAATATTACTCTCTTCAAACATCTCTCTTCTTGCTGATTGCTCTACAGTTTCATAATCCTCTACTCCACCAGCTATTCCTTGCCATACATTTAAATCTTCTCTCAAAAACAGGCAATACTCAATACAATTTAATTTTGTGTTTTTTCTATATGGAATAACTAAAATTTGAATTGGTTTTCTCATTATTCTCCCCCTTAATAATATTAATAATACTACCTTTGTTCTTTATTAACCATCCTATCATTTTAAATTTATATTTTGCATAACTAATATCATCATCAATACCAAGACAGTAAAGACTATTCAATGATATATAATTAAATAAATCTAATCCTTCTAATAAATTTTCATTGGAAATATGATAAACACTTTTATATCCATTAAGAAAATTTTTAATATTATGTAAAATTTTTAAATCATCTAAACTTTCATCATAACATATCATGCTAATTGCACGATATATTTCATATTGTAAAGGAAAAATACAAGTTTGGTCTAAATCTATGCACATCAACTTGTTTGCTTTAATAATATTATCAAGATAAAAATCTCCATGTACAATTTTATTATTATATTTTAAATAAGTCTGTTTAATATTTTCAAAATTAAATTCTTTTAACAATTTTAACTTTGATTTTAAAATGCTAATTGCTTCTTTGTTCCCTTTCCTAAAATGTAAATGAATTAAATTATTAATCCTATCTAAATTAGGGCTACTAATATTTAAACATTTAGTATTATATTTTTCTATATTTTGAATATCAGTTGAGTTTAATATTTTATGTATGTTACCAAGGAAACAACCCAATTCATACTGTTCTTGAAAAGATAATTTTTGTTTATCCAAATGTGTTCCATCAATATATTCGTATAAAACATAATATTTATTATCGTACATAAAATATGTGCTACCATATGTTGTAAAAATAATCTTTGCAGATAAATTGTTGATTGATAATATGTTTTGAACAATATTTATAAATTCAAGTCTATTCAATTCATTAATTGCCATTTCTTTTAGTAAGTATTTACTATTTTTTGTAATTAATATCCATTTTTTACATATATAACCTGCTGATAAAAATTGTTTTTTTATTATAGAAATATTATAAAAATCTTCAATTATTCTATTTTTCATATGATTCTCCTAAAACTTCATATAATGCTTTAATAAATGAATTGCATATATACTGATTATCTTTTTTAGACATATTGAAATGGATTGGTAAATTTATTATTTCCCCACCTAATTTGCATGAAACATTTTTGTATTTAGAATCTACATGTTCATTTATGTATTTATGAACTATAAATGTAGGTTCATTGGCAATAGTAGTTTTTATACCATATTTTTCATCAAGTATTTTTCTAATTTTATCTCTATCATTTCTAGTAAACATATCATTCAATATAATGGTATAATAAGAATAGATTGAGTAATAAATTTTGTCAAAAACTGGTAAAGAAAAATATTTATTGTACTTTTCTAGCATATTGTTTCTTTGATATGCTACTCTGCGTCTTTTTTTATTGTATTTATCAATTTTTTTTAATTGTGATATACCTACGCTTGATTGAACTTTAGATAATTTATAATTTGATCCCCAGGCATCCATTCCTCTTCCACCGAATTCTCTTCTTTTCTTCATTTTTTCATAATATGCTTGATTATTTGTTAAAATCATACCACCTTCTCCAAGTGTGGACATATTTTTTTTACCTTGAAAGCTAAAAACTGATATATCACCTAAATAGCCTACCTTCTTATTATTATAAAGTGCGCCACAACTCCTTGCAACATCTTCTATTATGACAATATTAGGATCATATTTTTTTACAACATTAATGATATTATTCATATCAGCAGATACACCATTCATATGTGTAACTACGACTGCCTTTGTATTTTTTGTTAGATTTTTTTTTATCGAATTTGCTGAAATGTTCAAGGTTTTATCATCGACATCACATAATACTAATTTTGCAGGTGTTGATAATATCGATAAATGTGTCCCATAGAAATTTATTGCTGATGATATGACCTCATCACTAGGTTGTAAATTAAGTATTTGTATTGCAATATCCATACCACTATTGCAACCATTTACAGATAACGCATATTCTTTTCCAATATAATCAGAAAACTTTTTTTCAAACTCTACACGATAATCAATATCATACGTTTTTTTCCAATTACATAGATTATGCATTGCCTTAATAACATATATATAATCAATTAGGGTATATTTGAAATTTGGAGGCTGAGATTGATAATATCTTTTCATTAATAAACACATCCTTTTAATTCAGATACAACTATTAATATTTATTTTTTACCATTTCCATATTACGATTTGGATGTAAATTGCTTTTATATGCTAATACTTTCGTGTTATATAAATTAAATTCATTTTGAGCATCGCTAAACTCTAATATATTATTTAAAAAGGATTGTTCCTTAGATACCGCAGAAATATGTTGATTTTTTATTTGTTCTAACACTTCTATATATGACAATTCATCAAAAACATCTGTGTGAATTGTTTTATCATAACTGGTGACAATAATCTTCGAAAGTTCTGCTTTTGAAACAAATTTACAGCAAAAAATGCTTAGCAAATCAAAAACATTTAAATTCATTTTTTTAGAATATAAACAATTATCAAGAATTTTTAAATATGATTTTTCATCAATATATGGTAATAAAATGTTTTTAAGTTCAGGACTCAATTCTAATGTTGGATACCTTAAACCTAAATTAGAAGGAAATCCATATGCAATTATCATTCCGTCATAATATCTTAATCCTATTCTATCATTACCCATATAATCATATTTCTTAGATAATAAATAGAAAAGTAAATTAGTTGTTTTACCACTATTACTATCACCAATAAAAACTGTTGCTTTATTTGTTTCTTTATTTACCACTGATGCTCCATGAACGAAATAAACTCCAAGACTCTCATAATATTTTGCAAAAATATCTATTATTATTCTCTTTAAATTAAGACATTGACTTTCATCGAAATCATCATAGATAAATTTAATATTATTTTTTTTATTTGATAAAATCAATGTATTTGGATTCATAATAAAGTAATCATCTTTATAATAATCAATTGATTTTCTATCAACAATATCGATAACTACTAATTCCTTTGAGTGATTTTCATTCTTATAATTATTAATAATAAAGCATCCATTAAAAAATTTAGACATTTTTATATCAATATTTGTCACATCGGTTTTTACTATTATTTTAAGACCATCTTTAAATATTTCATAGTAATTCATTTTATCACCTTTTCGCTAATGTTATCATCTTTTGTGGCACCATCTCATATTCATGATTAGGGTTTGATTTTATATAAGTAATATTATAATTTTGAAACAAATCCATATATTTCATGCTACGACCTATGCTTTCTAAAAACTGTGTATCACCACGAGTTATGTCATACCAATCCTTTCTTCTAATCCTTTCAAGTAGAACATCCACATCTGCTATAACGTATACTATATCAATACTAATGTCACTCAATTTTTCACTAATTATTTGAATGAAATTATTCCTTATATCCGAATTTTGTCCCTTGATTAAAACAATCATATTATCTTTTTTTGAACATAAAGATATAATATCATGAACTATCTCAAATCTTTTTTCAGTAATATTATCAGTTCTATGTTTTGATATATATTGAATACTTTTATCAAGAATAATTGTTTTTCTTAGGTCAATGCCTAAATTAGAATTTAATTTTTCATCTTTTCCTCTATATATATGTTTAATAAGAGTTTCTTTACCACTAGCACTACAGCCAAAAAACCATATTAATCTGTTCATCGTAACGTTATTTTAAATCAGAGTTTAATAGTCTTTGATTTAATTCCCAAAGAGCAGTTTTATTACTATCAAATTCTAATTTTTCATATGCCTCATTATATGTAAACCATTCATATTGCTTGTGTTCACTAGACAATTTAACATCATTATTTTCCGTAAATACTCCAAATGAATGTTCTGTAACAACATATACATCATTTCCCCAAGAAAACTTTCCTGTTACATTAACAACTGGTATTGAAGAAATAGACGATAGTTCAAAAATATCATTTACCTCTATACCGGTTTCTTCTAAAACCTCTCTTTTTACTGTTTCAATTAACGTTTCATCATCTTCTACTCCACCTGATATTGCCTGCCATATTTGCATTTTTTTTCTGTAGAATATGCAATATTCATACTCATTATTTTTGTTTTTTCTATATAAAAATACTAATACTTGTTTTGGTTTTCTCATACTATTTACTCTCCTTTATTTCCTCTATATTTTTTATTAAAGGTTCTAGACCATCCTTTTTATATATTTCATATGCAATTTCTAATAATCTATTTGCTCTATTTTTAAATGGATCACATACAGATGGACAGATTTTTGGAATTTTATTATCAACATCACTTTCTAAAATTCGTTCCTAAATTTCACTAAAATCTTGTTCAATTGCTGAACCATAGTTATATCCATTTTTCTTTGGATGATAGTTGCATAAATAAACCCTTCCATCTGCTGAAATATTTCCTATTAAATAATGAACAAAGCATTTACTAAATTTTCTAATTTTTTCCCTATCATTCATAACATTATGAATTTCAACTACTGAAAAATAATCATCGCATAACTCTTTTCTAATTCGTTTGATTTGTTCACTTGCTTTATTTTTTTGTTCATCATTCATAACAAGTAAAGATGCAATATCTGTTTTAAATCTTAAATAATGAACACCTATTTTTTTTAATTTTTCGGCTAATTCATAAATTTGATTATAGTTATACTGATTAATAACATACCCCACATTAATATCTACATTACTATCATATTCTTTCTTTAATTCACTTAGCTCTTCTATATTTTTTAATATAGTATCAAAGTTATTAGTATCATTACCGTTGCACTTTAATTTATTATATGTCTCAGAATTTCCTGCATCTATACTTATTAGTATATATCCTAATTTTAATAAGGTTTCATACATTGCTTTATTAATTAAAACCCCATTTGTAAATATTCCAACGCGAATGTTATGTTTTGATAATTCATCTATAGCATATAATATTGAATCTTTTGCAATTAAAGGTTCTCCAGTTATTCCAGAAAAAGTAACATTTTCAACTTTATATTCCTTATTACAATTATTCTTGTAGTCATATCCCATTTTCTTGTAATTTATAATACTATTTACTATCTTAACCATATTTTCCTTTTTAAGTAAATTATTATCTAGTAATGCATCTTTATTTTCTTTTGATGAAACATATCCACCTATGCACCATTTACAATTTAAATTACAAATACTAGATGTATGAATTAATATTTCATATGGCGGTAAAATATTTCCATTAAAAACATTCAAAATACGAGAAAAATGTCTATCAAGCATTTCCATTTCATTAAATCTACCTGGCAAATCATTTCTATAAACTTCTTTTAACCGATTCATTACCTTCACCTCACAAACGCACATAAATTATTCATACTTAGTATACTACCATTTTTTGTAAAAAAGTCAACAATTAATTTAAATGTTGACTATTAAGTAATTAAAAAAATAACTTATCAAAAGTTATTAAAAATTTATAAAATATTATTCAATAAAAATGGCGTCCTCGATTGGAATCGAACCAACGACCTACAGCTTAGGAGAGAAGAATTTTAAATTTCAAAATCAATCCGTTTTTTTCAAAACCCTTGTTTTTTCTAACAAAACCGCGATATTTTTAAAATTTAATTTTCAATACAAAGTGTAGATTTTAAATAATTTTAAATATAACTATTTAATTGTTGCGACAAAATCGCGACATCTAACTTTGAAATTCTGTCCTAATTAGTTCTTTGCCTCAAGAACTCCCATTTCTCATCAATATTATAACAATTTTTTTCTATAATAACAACAACTATATAATTCATGGAAGTGGAATTAATATATATTCATTACCATATTTTTCTTTATAATATTCTAACTTATCCCACACATTATTAAAGTCAATTTCTTCTACATTTATTTTTTTAAATATAGGATATCTATTATCAATATATTTCTGAATTTTAGACAACTTGTTTTCCCTATCCTCATCAGCATTATTAACTGCATATTTGAGTAAATCATCTATTTCTTTTGTAGGAGCAAAATTAATTCCTGTATATAAAGAAAGCATTTGATTAAAAGTAGTTTTAACTTCTCCCTTTGCATTATAATATTTATCAAATACAGAAATTGCATCTAGTGTTTTATCTTCATTTGAATGTGTATAGATAAAAGTAGTAGATAGTTGTGAATGTCCCATTAACTTTTGAACATCAGCTGGAGATAAGTTTGGATTTTCATTCATTTGCATAGTACAATAACTATGTCTTAATCCATGTAACGATACATTTCTTATTTCTGGATGTCTTTTTTTAAAATCTAACCATTTACTAGAAACAGAATCAGGGAACATTATTCCCCCATATTTGCTTAAAAACAGATTTTTCGGTGGATTATAATTATCAAATTTTCTTTTAAACCTTTGAATAATCCTATCTCTTAACTTAAAATATTCTCTAATAATTTCCGTGCAAAATAATGGTATTGGGACATTTCTAACACTATTTTTTGTTTTAGTATCTTTTTCAACTATTTTTTGTTTTTCCTTATCCCAAACGACTGCTCGTTTTACTGAAATTGAATTGTTTATAAAATCAATGTCATCAATGTGTAAGCCAAGTATTTCTCCTCTTCTTAACCCTGTGCATATTGAAATTGTAAACATAGTTTCAATTAATAACCCTTCTTCTTTCAATAAATCTAATATTTTCATCAATTCTTCTCGATTGTAGGACTGCTTTTCTTTTTTAGAAACCTCAGGTGTCTTTACTTTTAACACAGGATTAGTTTCAATATAGTCCCAAGCAACTGCTTTATTAAGAATCTTCCTCAAAAGTCTATATACCCCATTAACAGTTGTTTCAGATAATTTTTTTACACTACCATCTTTTTCTTTTCTTTCTTTATCTCTATCTTTTAAATTGTTAATAATTTTTTGAATTACTAATACATCAATTTTATTTAAAGGATAATTAGCAATCTCTGGCAATATATATGTTCTTAATGAACTCTTACCACTTGCAACAGTTGTAGGACTTAACTCCACTTCTGCATATTCTTTATAATAAATTCTTACAAAATCAATAAATCTAATATTCCCTTTATCACTTTTCCCATTTTTTAATTTTAGCTCTGCTAATCTCTTATCCCTTTCCTTTTTAGCCTGTGCTAAAGTCCCTTCAAATACTTTTGAATAGTATTCTCCCTTTTGACCATTTGAGCCACCCTTTCTAATAAATATCCTATATTTTTTCACTTTTTCAATCTCATATAAGTATTTATCTACTTTTTTAGTATCTTTCCCTGATACTGTTGCCCGTGGTTTTGTTGGATTAGTTTTAGTTTGCTTTTTTTCCTTTGCATCAAATTCAGCAAAGAAATAAGTTTTCTTCTTTTCAGTTTCTAAACATAATCCATTTTCTTTTAATTTATTATCTCTTAAATTTCTAGCCTCATCTAAACTACCATTAATATATTGATCAAAACTAATTCGAATATTACGTGTCTTATCTACTTTTAAAAACTTTACCCTATATCTGTTTTCAGAAACATAATAAATATATTTATCTACTTTTTCTTGCATTTTTCCACCCTCCATTAAATTTCATATTTATTTTTTTCATTATTCATAAAAAAACTCCCTCCTTTTGACCAAAGAGAGAAAAAAATCTTTTCAAATTAATATTTTTGTGTATAATATTAAGTGTGTTGGATTTATTAATCTCCTTGGTCGGAAATTATAATAAACCAACACATTTTATTTTGCAATATTTTTTTGCCAGAAAATAAAGACTTTTCGTTAGAAATTTGGTACAATTAGATATATGAAATGCTATTCATATTTAGGAGATGATATTTATGGAAAAATTAAATCTAGATACTTTAGAAGAAACATTGTTTGTTCCAATGAGAGGAAGAGTCTTTTGCAGTAGAACTTTTCCAGATACTTTTAAAGATGAAAAAGCATTGGAAATAGCAAAAGAGTTACCAGAAGAATATATGAATTTAGAAAGAGAAACAGAATATACTTTAATGGCTAGTGCTATTAGAAGTAAAAATATGGATATTTATATCAAAAAATTCTTATCAAAGAATCCTAATGGAACAATTATAAATGTTGGATGTGGAATGGAAACAACATTCTATAGAAATGATAATGGTAAATGTATATTTATTGAAATGGATTTAGAAGAAGTAACATCAATGAGAGAAAAAGTTTTTGGCAAGAATAAAAGAGATATTATACTAACTAAATCATTACTTGATTATAGTTGGATTGAAGATGTTAAAAAAATAGCAAAAGGTCCATATTTAATAATTGCAAGTGGAGTGTTCTATTATTTTCCTAAAGATCAAATAATAGATTTTTTAAGAAAAGTAAAATTATTAGGTAATGTAGAAATATTATTTGATACTGTTTCTAAAAGTGGAATGAAGAGAACAAAAAAATATATGAAACAATTAGGAAAAGAAGATGCAACAATGTATTTCTATGTAGAAAAAGGAAAAGAATTAATTAATGAAATTGGAAATAATTGCAAATTAATTGATGAACATGATTTTTATGATTTTACCGAAAATAAAAGTAAATTTAAATTTAAAACAAAACTATATATGGTTATTTCAGATAAACTTCATATGGTTAAAATGATACAATTAAAATATGGAGATGAATAATATGAATATATTATTGGGATTATTGATACCTTTTGTTGGAACCACATTAGGAGCTGCAATGGTATTCCTAATGAAAAACAAATTAAATAAAAAGGTCGAAAAAGTATTATTAGGTTTTGCTTCTGGTGTTATGGTAGCTGCTTCCGTCTGGTCATTACTTATTCCATCAATTGATATGGCAAAAGAGCAAAATATAATAGCTTGGTTACCAGCAACCGTGGGATTCATTTTAGGAATTGTATTCTTATTAATATTAGATAATATAATTCCCCATTTACATATTAAAAGCAAAGAACCAGAAGGATTAAAATCTAAATTAGGAAAATCTGCAATGATGGTATTAGCTGTAACACTTCATAACATTCCAGAAGGTATGGCTGTTGGAGTTGCTTTAGCTGGAGCAATTAGTGGTAATAGTACGATTACCATGATGGGAGCAATTGCTTTATCAATAGGAATTGCAATTCAAAACTTCCCAGAGGGTGCGATTATATCAATGCCATTAAAAGAAGAAGGAAATACTAAAAGTAAGTCATTTATATATGGTACATTATCAGGTATAGTTGAACCTATATTTGGAGGACTTACTATTTTACTAACTTCATTAGTAGTTCCAATTTTACCTTATTTATTATCATTTGCAGCAGGAGCTATGATATATGTAGTTGTAGAAGAATTAATACCAGAATCACAGGTTGGCAAACATTCAAATTTGGGAACGATAGGATTTGCGTGCGGGTTTATCTTAATGATGATTTTGGATGTAGCATTAGGTTAAAATAGATCGGAAGATTAAGATATTGTGATTAATGAGATAGTTGAAAAACCTATCTTTTTATTTTTTTGTTTTATTATAAGAAACGCGAAAGGAAATATGCTATTGCATTATGCTATTGCATTATAAAAACTTAAATAAAAAACAAGTTTTTTCACAAAAGTCATAAAAAGGCAATAAAGCCCCTTACCCCATAAAAAGTATTATATGATTATTAAGTTAATAATGTTTTTTTAGTATAAATTAGAATACTATTAATAATCTTTCTACCAGAAGTAGTCAAAT
>CAMLWC010000027.1 GCA_946488855.1 uncultured Mycoplasmatota bacterium | reverse complement strand
TAAACTTAATTTATATGATTAAGGTTGTATAAAACAAGAATTAGGAAACAATTCTCATTCCCTAGGTATAAATCCTAAAAATATTGGTGAAGACACAACTAGAATAAAAGTGGTTTAGTAGAAAAATCGAAAAATCACTTTTTTATTGTATAAACATATATACATAATTTACACATCTCCAAATTTGTGGTAAAATTATTATTAGGTGATAAAGAATGGATTTTAGTAATATAAAAATAGAAAAGGAATTACAAATAGTATTTATGGGAACACCAGAATTTGCTGTTCCAGTTTTACAAGGCTTGATTGATAATTATAAAGTAAGAGCGGTAGTAACACAACCTGATCGAAAAGGTAATCATAATCAAATTACTATTTCACCGATAAAAAAATTGGCCCAAGATAATGCTATTTTAGTTTTACAACCAGAAAAAATAAAAGAAGATTATCAAGAAATAGTTAATTTAAAACCAGATATTATTATAACTTGTGCTTATGGTCAAATTATCCCAAGAGAATTACTAGAGTGTCCAAGATTAGGATGTATTAACGTTCACGCTTCTTTACTTCCAAAGTTAAGAGGAGGTGCTCCTATTCATAAGGCTATAATTGAAGGATATTCTAAAACAGGTATTACAATTATGTATATGAATACTAAAATGGATGAAGGAGATATTATATCTCAAGAAGAAATTCCAATATTAGATACAGATACTGCAAGTTCATTACATAATAAGTTAAGTTTATTAGGTAAGGATTTATTATTAAAAACATTACCTAGTATAATAGATGGTACTAATAGTAGAATTAAACAAGATTCTTCACAAGCTACTTATGCTTTTACTATAAAGAAAGAAGAAGAAAGATTAAATTTTAACAAAACAGCAAGACAAATTCATAATCAAATAAGAGGTTTGAATTCTTGGCCTGGAGCTTATTGTATATTTGAAGGAAAAATATTAAAAGTATGGGAGTCTTATATAACAGATAATTATCCTGTAGGATTTAATGGTGAAATAACTGCTATTTATAAAGATGGAATAGGTGTTAAGGTAAGTAATGGAGAAGTAGTTTTTAAAATTATTCAACCAGAAGGAAAAAATAAAATGGATGCTATTAGTTTTATAAATGGTTTAAGAGATAAAAATATAGTAGGAAAAATTTTAGAATGAAAGAAACAATTGAATTTATAAAAAAATTATGGTCTAATAAAAGAACAAGATCTTTATCTATTTTAATTATGTATATTATATTTTTTGCATTTGTATTTTTATTAATTTCAAATGGTAGTAATATTTCTAAAACACCAAATGTTGAAAATAATGAACAAGAAATAAAATTAGAAGATATTACAAATTATAAATTAGAAATAATAGGTGAAGATAATTTTACTTATGATTCTATCACTAATCAAATATTTTATGATGGAATTTATTATGAATTAGAAAATAAACCGGAAATATTGATTAAATATAATTTAAGTATTTTTAGCCCTAGTAATATATCGAATTTATTAAAAGTAGGTACACTAGAATCTACTAATTATATTGATAAAAGTGATACATATGTAGTAAAAATAAGTGATTTTGAAAGAATAAGTAATAATAATGAAATAATTAATGATGAATGTATTAAAATAGTAAAATATGATAAAAAAATAGTAGTTGATTTATCTAATTATTATGGATATATAGTGAATATAGAATTGAGGAGTTAGGTATGAACGTAGTAATAATCGTTTTAGTTGTTGGTGCTTTAGCAGTTTTGATTTTTAAAAGATTTAGTAATATAGTTTATTATATAGGAATAGTTGATATATTTTTAAGAATATTGTCTTTTATAGCAGCAAATATTCCAGTTAAAGAAATAAGTAATTTTATATATACTTATTTTCCAAGTAGTGTGCCAAGTATAATAAATATGTATTCAAGTGGTATATTTAACACAATATTAATGTGGGCATTATGTGTATTATATATATTTCTAGATATTTATTTAATAAAAATATTTTGGAAAAAGAAATAACTTCGGTTATTTTTTTATTGTTTTAAAAACGAATGTTTGGTATAATTATATAGGTGGTTATTTATGTATTCTTATATAAAAGGGTTTATTAAAGAAATAGAAAGTAATTATATTGTATTAGATAATAATGGAATAGGTTATTTAATATATACACCTAATCCTTATTCTTTTAATGTTGATGAAGAATATATTGTTTATATTTATCAAAATGTTAAGGAAGATGAATTAACTTTATATGGATTTAAATTAAAAGAGGAAAAAGATTTATTTTTAAAATTAATTGAAGTAAAAGGTTTAGGATGTAAAATGGCTTTACCTATTATTGCAACAGGATCTATTAATGGTATAATAGATGCAATTGAAAGAGAAAATATATTATATTTAAAAAAATTTCCTAAAATAGGGGATAAAGTAGCTAAACAAATTATATTGGATTTAAAAGGTAAATTAAATACAAATGGTGTTGTTACAAATAATAACAATGATGAGTTAATTGAAGTATTAAAAGGTTTAGGTTATAAAACAAATGATATATTAAAAGTTGTAAGACAAGTTAATACTAATTTATCGCTAGAAGATCAAATAAAGGAATCTTTAAAGTTATTTTTAAAATGAGAATAGCTATTGATTTTGATGATACAATTGTTAAAACTAGTGATAAAATAAGGGAGTATTTAAATAAATATAATATAAAAGAATTTACTAATGAAGATGAAAAATATGAATTTTATAAAAAACATATTGATGATATTACTAATGAATTAGAACTATTTGATGATGTAATAGATGTATTAAATAAATTGAGTATTAATAATGAATTATATTTAATTACAGCTAGAAGTAATTATTATTCAGATAATATAAAAGATTTAACTATAAAATTTATTAAAGAAAATAAATTACCTTTTAAAGAATTTTATTTTGGATGTTATGAAATTGGTAAGGCTATTAAATGTGAAGAATTAAACATTGATTTATTTATTGATGATTATAGTATTAATTGCTTAGAAGTTAGTAAAAAAGGAATAGATACTTTATTATTTCAAAATAAATATGATAATTTAAAAACAGTTAATAGTTGGCAAGATATATTAAAGTACGTGGAGGGATAATATGGATGAAAGAGTGGTTACTAGTAGAGAATTAAAGGAAGATACTTTTGAACAAACTATTAGACCAGATAGTTTAGATGAATATATAGGGCAAACTGAAATAAAAGAAAATTTAGGTGTATTTATCAAAGCTGCTAAAATTAGGGAAGAACCATTAGATCATGTTTTATTATATGGTCCTCCTGGGTTGGGTAAAACTACTTTAGCTAATATAATTGCTAATGAATTAGGGTCTAATATAAAAACAGCTAGTGGTCCAGCTATTGAAAAAACTGGTGATTTAGCAGCAATTCTATCTACTTTAGAGCCAGGAGATGTTTTGTTTATTGATGAAATTCATAGAATACCTAGATATATTGAAGAAGTATTATATTCAGCAATGGAAGATTTTACTTTGGATATAATTGTTGGTAGTGATTCTAGTAGTCGAAGTATTAGAATTGATTTACCTCCTTTTACTTTAGTTGGGGCAACTACTAGAACTGGTGATTTAACTAGTCCTTTAAGAGATAGATTTGGAATTATATCTAAATTAAATTATTATACAATTGAAGAATTAACTGATATTGCTAAAAGAACTAGTAGGGTTCTTGATACACCAATAGAAGAAGATGCAGCTATTGAGTTAGCTAAAAGAAGTAGGGGAACACCTCGTATTTGTAATAGATTATTTAAAAGAGTAAGAGATTATGCTTTAGTTATGGGTAATGGTGTTATTGATAAAAAAATAACTACTTTAGCTTTAGGCAAATTAAAAGTAGATGAATTAGGTTTAGATGAAACAGATTATAATTTACTTAAAGCAATAATTGAAAAATTTAATGGTGGTCCAGTAGGAATAGATGCAATTGCTTCTAGTATTGGTGAGGAAGTTACAACTATTGAAGATGTTTATGAACCATATTTATTACAAAATGGATTTTTAAAAAGAACTTCTAGAGGAAGAATTGTAACAGATAAAGCTTATGAACATTTAAAAATAAACCATCAAAATAGATTAAATATGGAGGAATTATGAAAACAGATGATTTTGATTATTATTTACCAGAAAATTTAATAGCGCAAACTCCTTTAGAAAAAAGAGATGCATCTAAACTATTAATTTTAGATAAAGAAACTGGTGAAATAGAACATAAACATTTTACTGATATAATAGATTATTTAGAAAAAGATGATATATTAGTAATTAATGATACAAAAGTAATACCAGCTAGATTAATTGGTGTTAAAGAAGAAACTAATGCAGTTATTGAAATATTAATGTTAAAAGAAGTAAATAATACTTGGGAATGTTTAGTAAAACCTGCTAAAAGAGTTAAAGTTGGAACAGTAATTAAATTTAGTGATAAATTAAAAATAAAATGTGTTGAAGTAAAAGATGAGGGAATAAGAATATTTGAATTTATTTATGATGGTATTTTGTATGAAATATTAGATGAGTTAGGTACAATGCCATTACCACCTTATATTCATGAAAAATTAAAAGATCAAAATAGATATCAAACTATTTATGCTAAAAATCAAGGTAGTGCTGCAGCTCCTACAGCGGGATTACATTTTACTAATGAATTATTAGAAAAAATAAAAGAAAAAGGTGTTATAATTGTTCCAATAACTTTACATGTTGGTTTAGGAACATTTAGACCAGTTAATGTAGAAGATGTTACTAAACATAAAATGCATAGCGAATTTTATATGATGAGTAAAGAAACTGCTGAAATATTAAATAATCATAAAAAAAGAATTATTGCAGTTGGTACAACAACTACTAGAACATTAGAAACTATAATAAATTTATATGGTGAATTTAAAGAATGTAGTGGATGGACTGATATATTTATTTATCCTGGTTATAAATTTAAAGCAATTGATTGTTTAATTACTAATTTTCACTTGCCAAAATCAACTTTAGTTATGTTAGTAAGTGCTTTTGCTACTAAAGAATATATTATGAATGCTTATAATGAAGCAATAAAAAACAACTATCGTTTCTTTAGTTTTGGGGATAGTATGTTTATAAAGGAAAATTAATTAAAAATTAACAATTTTATTGTGCATAAAGTTAATTTATAGTATAATTATATATAGGGAATATTAACTGTTGGGTACTTGCCGAGTTCTAAAAGAAGGAGGCAAATAATTATGAAGAAAAAAGATTTATTAATCTTATATCTAATCTTAATTATCATTTTATTAGTTATAGCATTATTAATTATATGCATAAAAAAATAGTACCTAATCTTACAGATTAAGTACAAACCAAACTAACAGGTGAGTACTCAACATGCTAAAGTTAAGTATTCCCTTTTTTATTATATGCAAGTTTCCTTGACAAATACATTATATCATAAAATGTTGATTTTGTCAAAGTGAATTAATTAAAAATTAACAAAAATATTGTATACAAAGTTAATTTATAGTATAATTATATATAGGGAATATTAACTGTTGGGTACTTGCCGAATTCTAAATGAAGGAGGCAGATAATTATGAAGAAGAAAGATTTATTAATCTCCTATCTAATTTTAATTATCATTTTATTAGTTATAGCATTATTAATTTTATGCATAAAAAAATAGTACTCAATCTAACCGATTAAGTACTTTTCTAAAATTTAAATAATAGGTAAGTACTCAACATAGGAAAGTTAAGTATTCCCTTTTTTATTATATGCAAGTTTCCTTGACAAATACATTGTATCATTTTTTTAATTGTTTGTCAAAGTTTTCTCAATTATAATTTTATTATTAATTAATCTTTTATCTAAAGGACTAATTTCTAATGCTTTATTAATATTATCTAATGATTTTTGATAATCTTTTAGATTATAATATGCAATAGATAATAAATCATATACAGTATGATCCCAACTAAATGGTTCATTAATATAACTTTTAACATGTGTTTTGATTTCTAATGCTTTATTACAATATTCAATTACATTATCCCATTCTTTTAGTTGATAGTGTAATAAAGCTAACTCAATATAAGGATCTCTTAAATAAGGTGCTTCTACAATTGCTTTTTTTAACCACATTTTAGCTTCTTCAAATTTATTTAAATTTTTATAGCATCTTGCAATAAAACGCATTGATGCACATCTTTCATCTTTCCATAAAGCTGTAGGAAGTGATAAATGCTTTAATAACATATCAATAGCTTCATTCCATCTTTGATGAAACATATATTCACGGCCTAAATAATGAGTATTTCGATCATTATTAGGATCTTCTTTAACTGCTAATTCCAATAAAGGTAAATAACTTGATCTAGATTTTGTTTTATCAGGAAAATGTTCTATTGTTAAATTACCACAAGTTATAAATTTTTCTTCTTTATCACTTTTTAATATTTCATGAACTGGATTAACCCATTTGTAATTTTTACGGCTATGTATTTTATCGCATATAAAATTTACTGCCGGTTTTCCATATTCATCATGACTCCAAATATAATTATATCTTAATCTTGTAGTATCTTCTTTCCAGTTATTTAAAATAATTTCTTTCCATCCATCAACTAATATTTCATCTAAATCTAAAGCAATACAAACATCAAAGTCTTCTGGTATCATTTCTAAAGATAGATTTCTTGCTACATCAAAGCGCCATGGATCTATTTTTTTTTGCTGAACAATTATTCCGTGACTTCTTAATTTGTTAACTGTATCATCTGTAGATCCTGTATCAAGTACGTAAATTCCATCGGCATCTTTAGCTGACTCATAAAATCTATCGACAAATTTTTCTTCGTTTTTACAAATTGCATAAACACATATTTTCAAATAAAATCACCCATTTAATAATATGTTTTAATTGACTAATAAATGTATTTATTTTATAATGGTTTTGAGGTGACTTATGGTTATAGTTATATTAGGTCCTACAGCGGTAGGTAAGACAAAAATGAGTGTTGAATTAGCAAAATTATTAAATGGTGAAATAATAAACGTCGATAGTACACAAATATATAAAGATTTAGATATTGCGACTGCTAAAATAAAAGAGGAAGAAAAAGAAGGAGTACCACATCATTTATTTGATATTAAAAATATTGAAGAAAATTATACTGTTTATGATTATCAAAAAGATTGTCGAAATAAAATAGATGAAATATTAAATAGAAAAAAAATACCTATTTTAGTAGGTGGAACTGGATTATATATTAAAGCTGCTTTATATGATTATAAATTTAATGATGAAGTTAATGATCAATTTGAAAATTTAACAAATGAAGAAATATATAATAAGTTAAAAGAATTAGATGAAAATATTGATATTCATATTAATAATAGAAAAAGATTAGTAAGAGCTTTAAATTATTGTTTAAATAATAATTTAAAATTTAGTGAAAAAGAAAAAACAAATAAATTATTATATGATACTATTTTTATAGGATTAACTACTGATCGTAATATTCTATATGATAGAATTAATAAAAGAGTAGATATAATGATTAAAGATGGTTTATTAGAAGAAGCTAAAAAAATATATGATTCAAATATAAGAACTAAAGCTGTTATGACACCAATTGGTTATAAAGAATTGTTTCCATATTTTGAAAATAAAAAATCTTTAGAAGAGTGTTTGGAATTAATTAAACAAAATAGTAGAAAATACGCAAAAAGACAATATACTTGGTTTAATAATCAAATGGATGTAACTTGGTTTAATGTTGATTTTGATAATTTTAATAACACAATAAAAGAAGTATATAATTATATTACTTCTTTAAAATAGGTTTATTTTTATTAGTATCTTTACTGATTAAATTATAAATATTATCAACTAATAATTCATAATCAGTATATTTAGTAAGAAGAGGTAATGTTACTTCTTTTTTAATTTTATTTAAATATTTTTGACCTTTGCTATTAAATCCTAAAATTCTAATATATTCTAATTTATAATCTTTTTTGTCTAAACAACACAAAATATGAACTAAACATCTTTTAATTCGGTTGTAAGTATAATTTTTATGTTTAACGTTATTAATTAATTCTTCAATATTGTTTGATTCTAAAACATTTTTTTTAAGTAAACTATTTAAACTGATATCAATATTTTGATATTTTGTTAAATCTTCAGTCATTATTTTATGTTTAATTATTAAATAAAAATCGTTTAAGTTTATATTTTTAATATAGTTGGTATTAGGAACATATTTTGATATATCTTTATTTTCGTAGATTAAATTTCTAATACTAGTAGCACTACTTATATTACCATTTACTTTATTATCATGATAATTATTTGTTCTTTTGATGGTAACAGGTTTTATTTTACTATTCAATTTTTTAATAGCTTTTATATAACTAATACCTAATAAATCATTAGGTGTATTAATTGATATGTTTATTTTTTCTTTTAGGGCAATATCTATAGCCTTAGGATAACTATATCCTTTTTTTAATAAATTTTTAATATCAATATTTGTTTCAGCTATTTTATTTAAGACAGTAATATCATTTAATTCACTACCAAATACTATATAATCACATTTTAAATTTTCTAAAATACTAATAGCTCCATAAGCATAAATATCAGCTGATTGAGTAGCAAACATAAAAGGTAATTCAACTACTAAATCAATTCCATAATCTAATGCTAATTTAGTTTTATTCCATTTATTTATAACTGATACATCACCACGATTAACAAAATTACCGACTAAAACTAATGTAATAATTTCATTTGGAAATAATTCTTTAACTTTATTTAAATGATATAAATGTCCATTATGAAATGGATTATATTCACAAATTATACCAACCATATAAAAATCACCTAAATAGATTATATCAAATTTATTTACTTTTTTAAAATTTTTTTGTATAATTAATTAGGTGATTCAAATGAATGTTGATATTACAAGATTAAAAAGTGGTATTGATTCTAACGTTTTAATTGATTTAGACTATTCATTTACAAAAGAACAATTAAAAAATACTAATATATTAGAATTAAATAATGTTAAAATAAAAGGTAAAATAACAAATGGAATAGAGAATTATCATCTAAAATTAAATATTAAAGGAACGATGATTTTACCTTGTTCAATTAGTTTAAAACCAACAAAATATCCATTTTCTATCGATTTAGATGATGAAATAGATGAATTTTTAGAAGAAAATATCGAAAATAATCAAAATACTATTGATATTTTTCCAATAATATGGGAAAATATATTAATGGAAATTCCCCTTAAAGTTGTAAATGAAGATTTATCGGATGTAAAAAAAGAAGGCGAAGGCTGGAAATTTATAACTGATAAGGAAGAAAGAATTAATCCTGAATTAGAAAAGTTAAAAGATTTATTATAGGGAGGTGTTATAAATGGCAGTACCATTTAGAAAAGTTAGTAAAACTCGTGGACGTAAAAGAAGAACTCATTATGTAATAAATGCAAATACAACAATTAAATGTCCAAAATGTGGTGAAATGATTAAACCACATAGAGTATGTCCAAAATGTGGAACTTACAAAAATAAAGAAGTAGTTAAAACAACTGAAGAATAGTTGTTTTTTTGTACAAAAAAAACTACTTAATAGTTTTTTGATGTGTTAATTGTTTCATGTCAAGAACGCTAATGGTTTTATTTTTTAAATTATTACAATGATTAATTTCTTGTGCTTTTTCATCTTTATCAATACCACAGCAATTACTATTTATAGTTATAATAATTTCACTAGCCATAGGTGCAAAAAGTTTAAAGTGACTTAGTTTTCTATTAAACCATTGATTTAAATATGTTGCAATTAATTCATTTTGTAAAGATATATTAATTGTGCCATTTGCTTGTTCTTTTATTTTTTCATCAATTTTTTCATATTCCATAAAATCATAAGGGATAATTAATTCTTCTTCTTGAACGTTAATAATTTCATGTAAATGTTCCCAAATAGTGGCATATTCTTCTTTACCGCATAAAATATAAACTTTTTTTCTATTTTGAAAATCAACCATATAAATTCACCTCTTTAAGTGGCTATATGTTACCATAAATAAATATAATTGTCAATTTGTATATCTAATTGTCTCGTTTGATATGTTAAATACAATTCCCATCATAATCATATAACTTAATAAAGAAGAACCACCATAACTTATAAATGGTAAAGTAATTCCTGTTATTGGCATAATACCAAAAGTCATTCCTATATTTTGAAATTGTTGATATATAAGCATTCCTACAATACCTGATATAATATATTTATTGGTTAAATTGGTATTTCTTAAGGCAATTAAAATTAGTCTTATATCAAAAAAAGCAATTAGTCCTAATAATAATAAGACACCTATAAAACCAAAATTATTAGCATATACAGCAAATATAAAATCAGTTTGAGGTTCAGGAAAGTAAATAGGAGTATTATTAATTCCCATTCCAATTAAACCACCTGAACCAATACTAGTAATACCATTTTCTAATTGATAACCACTACTATTTGACCAATCTAGTAATCTGTCAACACGAAGAAAAAAGTCGGTACCAAAAATATTGATAAATAAATCAGTATTAATAAAATATATTCCTAAAACTAAGACAATAAATAAAGCAATAACAGAAAATAAAATAATAAACCAACGATATCTTATGCCAGATATGAATAGCATAACTATAGTAATTAATAAATAAATTAATACAACACCAGTATCTGGTTGTAAAAAAGTTAAAATACTAGGTATTAAAACTACAATTCCTACTTTTATTAAAAATTTAAATTCTTCTAAAACAGTAGGATTATTAAATTCTTCATTAAATTTATGAATCATTGTTCCTAAAGTAACAATTAATATTACTTTCATAAATTCACTAGGTTGAATCGTACCAATACCGGGTATAGTAAACCAACATTTTGCATTATTAATTGGTGTAGCAAATAATAATAATCCTAATAATGATATAATTCCTATAATATAAAATATCCATATATTTTTATAAATAAAATCATTACCAATGAACATTATAAAATAGGCTATAATGAACCCCGCAATATACCATAGTAATTGTTTATATACCAAAGTGTTATTAGATATTAAAATTTCTGCACTATTGATAGTTATTAAACTTATAATTATAAATAAAAACAAAACTATTAATAATAATTTATCAACTTTATATTTTGAAATCTTTTTCATAATTTCACCTTATTATTATCTTACACTAATTTTGTAAATTATACAATTAGTATTTGCAAAATAAAAAAATATATAGTATAATTTATTAAGGTGATAGAAATGGGACATATATGGCAATATTTAATAATAATTGTTATTGCTATTATTATTGCTGTTGCAATTATAAAATCGAAACAAAAAGATTTTAAATTAGAAGCTAATAAATTAATTGAATATTTAGGTGGAAAAGATAATATCATAAATTATGAAACTAATAAATCAAGGTTTATAGTTGAATTAAAAGATACAAAGAAAGTAAATAAAGAAGGTATTCAAAAGATTGGAGCTCAAGGAATAGTTGAAATTGATAATCAATTAAAAATTATTTTAGGAGAACAAGCTCAAAAGATAAAAAAATTTATTGATGATTTGAAGTAACAGGTGTTACTTTTTTTCATATTTCGACACCATTTGACAAAATAGTACAAAAAAATATAATATAATTAAGTTAGGTGATTTAAATGTTATATCAAATTTTATTTAATATTATTATTTTATTATTTCCTTTAATAGTTTATTTATTTTATTGTACTTATACAAATAATATAAATAAAGAACAAAATAAATTATATTTAGATATTTCACTTTTATCAAGTCTTTATTTATTATTAATTTATAACCAAGGAAATACAAATTTAATTATATTATTTAATATTCCATTATTATTTGCTTTTATTAAAAAAAGAACATTTGTAAGTATAATTATAACTTTTATTATTTTACTTAATTATACAAATGTCAATATGACAATATATATTATCGAATATTTAATATATTATTTAATATATTTCTTTTATCAAAAAAATATATTAAATTTATTTTTAATTATTAAATTTATTTTTAATTTTGATATTTTAACTAGTATTATTTTTGTAATAACTACATATTTAGCTATATTTTTATATAAAAAAGGTGAAGATATAATAAAATTACATATGAATATAAAAGAGTTAGAAAAAGAAAAACAATTAAGAACTTCTTTATTTAAAATAACTCATGAAATAAAAAATCCTATTGCTGTATGTAAAAGTTATTTGGACATGTTTGATATTAATAATAAAGATCATGAAAGATATATTGAAATTTTAAAGGAAGAGATGAATAAAATATTATTATTATTACAAGATTTTTTAGCTATGAATAAAATTAAAATTGAAAAGGAAATATTAGATATTAATTTGTTATTAGAAGATGTTGTTAATCAATTTGAACCAGTATTAAAAGAAAAAAATATAAGATTTAAATATAATATTTGTCAAGATGAAATATTTGTAGAAGGAGATTATAATAGATTAAATCAAGTATTAATAAATATGATAAAAAATAGTATTGAAGCAATAGAAAATAATGGCTTAATAAAAATAAATTATGAAATATCCGATAATTTTAAAATAATAATTGAAGATAATGGAATAGGAATCACAGAAGATGAATTAGAAAAAATAAAAGAACCATTTTATACAACAAAAAAAAATGGCACAGGATTAGGTGTGTCATTATCAATTGAAATAATAAAAGCTCATAATGGTAATATAGAATATATTCCTTTAAAGAAAGGAACAAAAGTTATAATTGAATTACCTATTTATGAATCATTTAGCTTCGATGTAGATTGATTTATCATAGGTATGATATCCAGTATGAAATTGTTCTAATTGTTCAGTAGTTATTAATAAAAAATTATCTAAAACTAATTTACTACCATTATCAGTTACAGTATCATCCCAAGTTAAATCTAGATGATACCAATTATTATCTACATATACATAATTCCAAATATGATTTTCACTAGAAATTCGGTAATTTGGAATTTTTAATTTATTTAAAAATAGTGACATTGCATCAGTATATCCGCCACATAGAGCTTTATGATAGTATAAAGGCCCAATTGCTTTATGAGATGGATTATCTATGTCGTGTAAATTTGCTTCTAAATATTCGGTGTCATAATCAGTTGTTTCAACTATATAATTATGAATAGCAATAATTTTTTCTTTATTAGACATTTCATCTGTTAATATTTCATTCATTATTTCATCAATTTTTTTATCAATAGAAACAATAACATTATCATTATAAGATTTTTCAACATTTATTTCTACTTTATTGAAAGAATTATATGTAACAAATACTTTTCGATAATTATTATATGGATGAATATAATTATTAATATTAACCAATTCATTGGCATTTGTTAATATACTAACATCATTAGCACATTCATTATAATCACAATAAAAATAAAAATTAGTAGATCCATTATTTAAAAAAGTATATAAAATATTTATTAATTCTTGTTTATCATTAGCGATAAAATCATCTGTTTTTTTAGCATACATAAATTCATAATCTAATGTATAATTACTTGGCTTTTCTAAATATATTTTTTTTGAATAAACTATTTTTTCAACTAAAAAATTTGATATATCTTTTTGATATATTGCAGTTAAACATAATAAAACCAAAAGAGGAATAAGCGCTAACCAACCCTTCATCTAGCATCACCTATTATAATTATATCAAAAAAAAATAAAAAGTAAATGTTATTCCATTTCATTTACTTTTTTTGTTAAACGAGATTTGTTACGAGCTGCTGTATTTTTCTTAATAGCACCTGCTTTAGTTGCTTTATCAATTCTTTTAATAGCTACTTTTAAGTTGTCATTTGCTTTATCTTTATCTTTAGCAATAACTGCTTTTTCAACATTTTTACAAGCAGTTTTCATACTTGCTGTATAATTGTTATTATTTACTGTTTCTTTAGCGATTACTTTAATTTTTTTCTTTGCATTTTTCATATTTGCCATAGTTAATTCACCTCCAAGCTCTTAAAACATTATAATTTTACCATTTTATTACTAAAAAATCAACACTTTTTTGTATAAAACATCAACTTAAACCAATAATAATAATGGTGAAAGTTATGGAACATAGTATTGATTTATCAAAATATCAAATAAGAACTGATTTAGCAATTGAATCTATTAAAGATATTAAAAATATTAGTGAAGAAAGATTAGAAGAAAATATTAAGATAACTAAGGTTGTAGTTGATGATAAAATAAGTAATATAATTAATAAAAAAAAAGGTAATTATATTACAATTGAATTTGATGATGTAACAGATATAACAAATTATGAAAAAGTAAAAAAAGTATTTACAAACGAATTAAATAATTTATTAAATATGTTAAAAATTGATAAAAAAGCAAGTTGTTTAATAATTGGATTAGGTAATTCTAAATCGACACCAGATTCATTAGGCCCTTTAACTATTAATAATATAATAGTTACTAATCATTTATATGAATTAGATGAATTATCTAATGATTATAGAAGAGTATCAGTATTAATTCCTGGTGTTATGGGACAAACAGGATTAGAAACTAGTGATGTTGTATTAAGTATTGTAAATAAATTTAAACCAGATTTTTTAATTGTAATAGATGCTTTAGCTAGTCAATCAATAGAAAGGGTTAATAAAACAATTCAGATAACTGATACCGGAATTCATCCAGGAAGTGGTATTGGAAATAGTAGAAAAGAAATAAGTTATGAAACTTTAAATATTCCTTGTATTGCAATAGGAGTACCAACTGTAGTAGATGCTATTACGATAGTTAGTGATACGATAAATTATATGCATAAACATTATACTTATTCTAAGTTAAATATTAATAATCCAAGCCATAAATTAATGGTTACAAATCCAAATTATTTAAAAGAAAAAATACCATTAAATAAAAAAGATAAGGAAACTTTGTTAGGTATTGTAGGAACCTTAGAAGAAGAAGAGATTAAACAATTATTATTTGAAGTTTTAACTCCAATTGGTTATAACATGATGGTAACACCTAAAGAAGTTGATTTTTTAATAGAAAAATTAAGTAATTTAATAGGGAATGGCATTAATGAAACTCTTCATAATATTTGACATTGCTGAAAAGCACCTTATAGTGCTTTTTTAAATATTTGTTATTATAAATAAAATTGACCGTGTAAGAATAACTGTGTAAGTTGAAAACTTATGCAGTTATTTTTTGT